>JBAYIY010000023.1 GCA_041665365.1 Patescibacteria group bacterium | reverse complement strand
AATGATAGCGCTGGTGCTTCTGGTTACTATTTTTCTGTTATTAAAATATCAGACTTAACTGAGGTTGGTAATTCAGATTGGCAAACGGGTGATAATACGTGGGATGTTACCAATTTACTACCATATATTGAATATCGTGTCTCCGTTAAATATCGTAATAGTAATAGTGTTGAAACCTCGGTAATTTCGTATGACTTTAGAACATTAGATATCGTTCCACTTGTTCCTGCAATAACCTCAGTTACGTCGACTTTACCAACTAATCTGAATTTAATCCTAAGTCCAGATGGCAATGTCACTTCGTCTATTACTTTCCTCATTCATGATTCAATCGACAACAAATATTTACAAGCCGATGGCACCTGGGGTGTGGGTGAAGTTTGGCATACATATGATGCGCTTGGGGTCGAAGTTGGGACTTCAACAACTGGTCTGTTACCCAATACTCAACACACGATTGAAGCCAAAGCAAAAAGTGGTTCAGGTGAAATAACTGCTTATGGATCTTCACTTGCTACATATACCTTAGCTAACACACCTAGTGCACCAACATTAATTGCCTCTAGTACGACGGTCTTAAATTTAGTTATTAATCCCAATTCCAATCCAGCCTCCACTGCATATTTTATCTGTCAAACCACGGATAATTCCTCCTGTTCGGCCGATGGTTATGTTCAAGTTGGTGGTACTTTGGGGGCTTCGGTAATTTGGGGTACTTATGCCTATTGGGGAGGCACTCTTGGTGTAGATATCAGTGGGTTATTAACCAATGCTTCATACAAATTTTTGACTGAAGCCAGAAATGGCAATAATATTGAAACAGCTTTATCATCTGTCTCATCCGAAACCTACACCCACACTACTGTCCCCACCGGTGTCGCCGCTGCCAAAGACAATGTCAACAACACATCACAAATCAATGTTTTCTGGGACACCTCATCTTCCACTGCCTATCAAGTCGGTTATGACACAGCTACTTGGCTCACCAATCCCACCAATAGCACTGCTTGGGACGCCCCTCTGTATTCATATATTTCTGGCCTCACTGCCAATACTTCATATTACTTTCGTGTTCGCGCTAGAAATGGTAATAGTTCCACCACTGAATGGAGTAGCGAAGTAACGGCCAGTACCGATGTTACGGTTGCTTGTACAAGTAATTGTGGTAGTGGATCGGATACTAATCCAGTTGTTGTTCTGACTGGTTCATTGGTCATTAACACCAATGATGTTAGTACCACCGAACGCACTGTCTCACTGGCTCTCACCACCAATGGAACTGGATATTATGGCCCAGTGGAAGCCGTGTACAATCCGACTAATCAAACATTTTCCGCCTGTGATTTCGCTGGCCAACAATCACACACCATCTCCGCCTCCGCTCAAGTAACTTTTGCTTTGTCATCAGCCACGGGCACCAAAAAGATTTGTATCAAATATATCAATAGTGCAGGCACTACTCTAGAAGCCACTGATGAAATCATATTATCACCAGTGATTGAAGTCATGAATGGCACGATTATGATTAATGGTGATGCTACTAGTACTACCAATCGTCTGGTTTCATTATCACTAACTACAAATGCTACTGGATACTATGGTCCAGTCGAAGCCAATTACGATTCGGTATCGCAACAATTTTCTGATTGTGACTATGCCCAACAATCCATCACCCCTATTAATATTTCCGCTCAGACCACTTTCACCTTATCCTCACCCACAGGTACAAAAAAGATTTGTATCAAATATGTTAGTGACACCGGCACCGTCTTGGAAAGAAGCGCTAATATCATGTTGAATGAAGTTTTTGTTGATCCCACAAAAAATCTTTTAGTTCATCTAACATTTGATGAACAAAATACTGACGGAACTTTTGATGATTATTCAGTTTATAATTGGTCAACTAAGTGTTCTATTAATGCCTGTCCTTCTTATATTGAAGATGGTCTAAGTGGTAAAGCAGCATATTTTGATGGTATAGATGACAATTTGTTTATTACTCGTGATAGAAGATCGGCTCCGACTAAATTTGTATCAATGGTAGCTTGGATAAAACCCGAACCGACTAATAATACAAATCATGAAGGGATTTATTTGGCTGGCAAAAGTTTGGATTATGAGATTTGGCTTTATAAAACTGGTGCAGTTTGGCCTGGTATTAGGAATAAAGCTGTAAAAAGAGTTCACGCCATTAGTGATAAGAATTTTTCTTTTAGTCAATGGAATCAAGTAGTTTTAACTTATGATGGTCAAAAAGTGCGCAATTTTATTAATGGTGTGCTGGTTAAGGAGTCAGTTCAAACTGGTTTGATTAAAAATGATTTATATGATTTTAGAATTGGTGGACTTATCGAGACACAAGGCGGAGTAGTGGACTTGCGTTATGAATATCATGGTTTGGTGGATGATCTGAAGGTTTATGATTATACTTTATCTGCCGAGGAAATTTTGGAAGATTTTGCTTCTCATTCTAAACCAAGTTATAATGGTCCATTATCTTTTGATTTTGAAATATTGAAGGGTCAATTTGTGTCTGATAAAACAAATCAATTTGTTGCACGTTGTAACCCTGCAATTAAATGCCCAACGTCAGTACCAGGTAAATTTGGTCAGGGATT
>JBAYIY010000022.1 GCA_041665365.1 Patescibacteria group bacterium | reverse complement strand
TAAAAATCCCGCCATAATGACCGAACGCACAGTTGTTGCCAAAGTTGAATCGATGTCTTTCATACCCACCTTACCAAAAATGGCCACCAATCCCGCAAAGGCCGCTGACAAAAGCGCATAAATAATCCATCCTGCCATATTTACAGTATAAATTAAACAGATAATTTATCTAACATCATGCTTCACTGCGTTTTTCACAATTCTTAAGTTTCATCTCGTACAGCTTCCCAAATAAGATGACCAAGAAATTAACCCCGAGACTACTGAACCTAGGACATTCCATCCTTAGTACTATCTGTTGCACCATTATTTAACCTCACCAACCACCAAAACTACAAACTACCACCCACCGCCTCGCTTCCGGATCTCACTTCTAGAATAAAAGCCTGTCCGTCAGTAAAAAACTGATCGCCCGAGAAATTCTGACCGAGCGTCGGTGCTACAAATTGCCACTCACTACTGCTGATAACAACCCCAGCATTTTGTAGATCAGCCACCAGTGCATAGCGTTCCGTGTCGATAGCTGGCTCAATCTTATGTGTCACCAGCCATTTGAGACTGGTATCAAAGCTTGCTGTACCAACATAGACTTGCCGCTTATCTTGTGTTTGCCATGCTGTTTTCCAAAATCGCGCGTGATGACGTTCCGTCACAACATTCAAAGCAGTCAGTTTTTCAAAACCAAAATCATGCACATTGCTGTGCCAGAAAGATGGCGTAATTGGTGCCCGTGCATACGCCTGCTTCCCAGCAGCCGCTTTAACAATCCTATACAGCGAGCCAGCACCAAGCTGATCAGCTAACTGCCAACCGGCTGCTTGAAAGATTTCCACCAGGGCAGCGTCATTTGCCGCTATTACCACTAAACTGATCGGCTCTTGTGGATTCCCTACCAGAGTTTCCGTAAAACGAGGTAACCCAAAATCGTCAAATGCTTTAGGCAAATCATCAACCGCGACTATCTGTAAAGCAATCTGATCGCTCGACAAAACACGGTCAATTTGAGGAACGGAAGTCCAAGCAAACAACATGTAAGCCACAACTGCAATTATCATAACCGGTGCGATAATTATTATCTTTCGTTTCATCCACGTTATCTGCCGGCGTGATTTCTGCCACTCCACGATCGTGATGCCCACTATTAACCATAGTAAACCAACCAGGTATCCACTTAGTACATCGCTTAAAAAATGCACTCCGAGATACAGACGACTTAGTCCCACTGCCAAAATGATAATTATCCCGACAAAAAGCAGATTCACCTTCCATCGCCACGCACGCACTTGTTGCCACAAGTAATAAGTTATAAAACCATACAACGCTATAGCAATTGTGGCATGTCCGCTGGGAAAAGAGAAAGAATGCTCGATATACGCTGGCACCAAACCAACTGGTCTCGGACGATGCAGTGTAAATTTCCCAATGGTGGTAATAACCTCGCTGCCAGCAATAGCTACGAGTAATGGCAAAATATAGTACCGTTGTCTTTGCACCCACATAATAATAACGGCCGCTAATAAAAAGAGTCCCACCATCTGCCATTTCCCTAGCAAAGTTACCCACAAAAACACTGTCACCCATGGCTCGCTGCGAAAGGTCATCAACAAGTTCGCCAATCGACTATCAACCGCCACTATTGGATCTTGCTGAATGATACTTTCAGTTAATCCAAAAAACAGGCTTAGAACATAGCTAAAAACAACCATCAATAGTGTTAATGGTAACCCGGTAAAGTGACGAATAGTCAATCGTTGACGCCAGAACCTAAAAAATCTCGGGTGCCGCTCCACCAATTCCTGAACCTCCTTGTTTGTTATTACTGCTCCTACTACCGAACGCACAATAGAAGACAGCAGTTGTGCCATATGCGCCCCACGACTGATCACTGCCCTACGAATCAGGTATATAACAAATAGCACTATCAGAATAGCCAACAAGAAAATGACTGCTCGTGTCGACCATATAGCTATCACCTGCCAAGCATGACCAAAGAAGAAACCTAACAATGCATATAATCCCGCCCAGACAATTGCACTTAAAATATTCCAGATTAAAAAACGAACCTTGCTCATATTAAACATACCCGCTACAAAAGGGACTAACGGACGAATTGGACCTAAAAAACGCCCGAGAAAAATACCCTTATCACCATGGTTTTTCAAAAAAGTCTCACCCCGAGCTAACAAGCGTGGTGTCAATAAACGATTTCCTTCTTTAAAAAACGTTGCTCCCCGCCGACCCAAATAATAACTAACAACATCTCCTATTACCGCTCCTACCGCCGCAAATAATACAATGCCACCCACATCAACCACCCCCTTGGCAGCCAAAAAACCTGCTAACACCACCACTAACGCACCCGGCATCACAAACCCAACCACCACCACCGATTCCAATAAAGCAACTAAACCAACCACCCAGTACGATAACAACACAAAGCCCTCCAACCACGATACCACCCAGTTAAATAGATCACCTGTCATTCTCTAATATTATATGTAGCTTTCCGGCCAATCAAAAGATACCATACTAACCATGCTCTATTCGGTACCTCAAACCGTGTCGCTCCTAATCCATTCTCGCTATGGACTGCTCTTTCCGGCTGTTCTCATCGAAGGACCAGTCGCGACCATCATCGCCGGCGTACTAGTTGCGCACGATCAGCTAAACTTTCTAATCAGTTTACTCATTATAGTTTCCGCCGATACC
>JBAYIY010000021.1 GCA_041665365.1 Patescibacteria group bacterium | reverse complement strand
TATCTGGAAAATATTAAATTGCTAGAAAAAAAAGTAGAGAAAAAAATGAGTAATTAATTTTTATTTTAAAAATAATACTATGAAAACAACTCTCAAAACCAATATCACCATCAAAGATGAAAATGGCATGGAGCAGTATTTTATAGCGTTATTACATTAATCAGAGTACACTTAAAGTACTAATTATTTACCACAATTATTATGGGTATATTACTTTGGATCATTTTTGGAGGGCTGGTCGGCTGGATCGCTTCCATGATTATGGGTACGAACGCTAAACAGGGCTTACTACTAAATATTGTAGTAGGTATTATTGGAGCAATAATTGGCGGGGTGCTAATGAGTTGGCTAGGTAAAAGTAGTGCCATTGGTTTTAACTGGTATAGTTTTTTAGTCGCTTTGCTTGGCGCAGTAGTGTTGTTGGGTATTATAAAATTAATCAAACGTTAGAGCATTATTGTATATAGCTAAGCTTCTAAGTTAACCTAAAAACCCATATGAATTCTAATCTTGTCCCATCACGCAGTGAAGATGAGCTGACCAAAGTTTCGGATGCCAATTCCGAACAAACAATAAGAAAGAGTACCGCAGTTGGGCCAACCCAACTAGCCCAAACGGTTGCAACATCAACGTCGACACCAACGAGTCAGTCCACGAAAACTGAACGCACTGTTGGCGCCACGCCTAGTGCAGCTAAAGAGTACGATCAGAAAAAAACGCTTTTTCACGCTTACCAAATCATTTGGTATATTTTTGGCTTTATTGAAATTATTCTTGGCTTCCGATTTGTGCTCAAATTCCTGGGCGCAAACCCTGATGCGGGATTTACACAACTGGTCTATATCATAAGCACGCCGTTTGCCAGTCCATTTGCGAATATTTTTCAGGCTTCCACAACTTTAGGAGTGGAAACCACTTCCTTTTTCGAGTGGTCAACCTTAGTGGCGGCCATCGTCTATATCGTTATCGCCTGGGGTATTATGAAAATTTTCAAGTTAGGTAAGCCGACTGACCCAACGGAAGTCGTTAATACGGTTGATCATCAATAATTCCAGTCAAAGTAAAAATACAATCTTCCCCACTGAAAAAAATAACTATAATTACTAATAAAAATACCGTGAGTGATACTAGGTAGTAAACTGTAATAAGCTAAATTCAATATTGAATCAGTTATCAACAGAGCGTTGTCTCGTACTAGCTTAGCTCTGATAAAGGTGATAAACTAAACGCTAGTAATATTGAGTTCATTAACTTTATTTAATTTATAATATTTAGGAGGAAAATATGAAAGTACTTAAAAAATTGTCAGTGGCTATTTTAGCTACTGTTTTTATATTTAATTTAATTGGATTGAATCAAGTTCAAGCCGTTACGACAGTTGATCTTGGTTCAACTGATAATTTTGCTATTTTAGGGGGCTCTACAGTCACAAATACAGGTTCGAGCGTGATTACCGGAGATCTGGGTTTAAGTCCAGGCAGTTCGGTCACTGGTTTTCCGCCTGGCACACTCAATGGGACGCAACATGTGGCTGATACAACGGCTGTGCAAGCGAAAACTGATTTAATCACAGCCTACAATGACGCCGTTGGACAAACCCCGGTGTCGACAGTGTCTACGGAGCTTGGCGGAACAACAAAAACCGCCGGTATCTATAATTCAGCGAACGGTACATTTGGATTAACAAATACTCTAACGCTTGATGCTGAAGGTAACCCCGATGCGGTCTTTATCTTTCAGACAGCATCCACGCTTATCACAGGCGGTTCTAGCGTTGTGGTTCTCACTAATGGTGCCCAAGCCTGTAACGTGTTTTGGCAGGTTGGCAGTTCCGCGACTCTAGGAGCCAACTCCACTTTCAAAGGTAATATTTTGGCTTTAACGTCTGCTACACTCACGACTGGTGCCGCTGTAGAAGGTAGAGTATTAGCGCGCAATGGCGCGGTGACCTTAGACACCAACGTTATTACCAGGGCAACCTGTGTAGTGCCTCCCACGACCACAACTCCCACTCCGACAGAAACACTAGTTCCGCCATTAATTAGCGTTGAAAAAGTGCCTACGCCGCTAGCTTTGCCGGATGGATCTGGTTCAGTGACCTACGATTATACCGTAACAAATATTGGCACAGTCGCCATTAATAATGTTATGGTAACTGATAATAAATGTGATACTGTAGACTTTGTATCCGGTGATGCTAATAGTGATGACATTCTTGATTTGACGGAAACTTGGAACTATAATTGTACCAGAACTGTCGCAAAAACTCTTACCAATACAGTAACGGCGACAGGTGAAGCTAATGGTTTTAGTACCACTGATACGGCCAATGCTACAGTGGTGGTTGGTGTACCTATAACACCACCATTAATCCATGTTGTTAAAACGCCCGACACATTCACTATTCCTAATGGCGGCGGACCAGTAACCTACACCTATACCGTCACTAATCCTGGCACAGTGGCTTTAACGAATGTGAGTGTGGTTGATAATAAGTGTAGCCCGGTAACTTATGTTTCCGGTGATACTAATGGCAGTGATACGCTGAATGTTTCAGAAACCTGGACATATACTTGTACAACAGATCTCACTGGCATAACTACCAATACCGCTACGGCCGAAGGTAGCGCCAATGGTTTTACCGTTATCGATTTCGCAGTAGTAACGGTGGCTGAAGGCACTGCCGATACTAACACCAATACTAACACCAATACTAACACTGATACTACAACTAATACTAACACCGATACAAACACCGATACTACAACTAATACTAACACCAATACTAACACCGATACTACAACTAATACTAATAGCACTAACTCCACCAATATTAATCACCGAATTCCCGATTTTCCAGATACAGGATT
>JBAYIY010000020.1 GCA_041665365.1 Patescibacteria group bacterium | reverse complement strand
CAGCCCTTGACTAAGGGTTATCGCTGTAAAAATATCAAAAGTTTCTCTCAGACTTCCGCCGGCAAACGTCATTCCATTTTCTAGGTGAATTACTCCCTGTCCACCTCTGGGGACTCTCATCATCGAGTTTTTACCACCAGATCGGCGATTAACCGCCGGGGCAAACCACCCAGGAGCTAGCAAAACTTTATCAGGAGTAGTCAGAGCTCCAGGGATAAAGCTATTTCCACCAGTCACCACATCATTATTTACCATTGATTCTCTATCCATTTGTGCCAGAGCTAGGTATGGGTCGATTCGTGATCCAAAGTTTCCAGTCCCATCTGCTACGAGCCATCTAAAACGTTTTTCTTTTAATTGAAAAACAATCGACGCTCCACCCTCAAATAGTGGTGTCCCACCAGCTAGTGGATGAGTATATAGATAGTCTCCGGTCACTACCGGTGGCAGTGGATCCTCATCTTTTCCCATTGATATTGGTTTGTTCCATGAGTCATGTCGCAGGATACTGTCAAGCATCGTTCCCACCCTTCTTTTTTCCGGTACTTGTCCGATTAGCTGCGCCAACTTTTCTAAATTATCAAGTCTGTCAGGTTGCCTCGGAACTTTTGGGTCAAGCATTTCATTGATTACTAATAGTGTTGCTCTTGGTGAGCGGGCTACCGCACTCACTACCTCTTGTATTGCGTCGGTTTCACTTTGAGATGATCCAATATATGCGTGAGCTAAGGTGATAACTGCTGTTGGTAAGTTGAGCCTACCGTGGTTCATCCTCACTTCTAAGTGACTGTACAAAGGTGATATATAATCAGCCGTACCGTGACTTCTCAGTGCAATTACTGATGCCTCATCATCAACTGTTACATCTACCCCACCATCTTCATTATTAATTACCGTCAACATCTCTTCAGTAATTCCTTTTTGTTCACATTTGTTCAAAGTCTCATAAGCTCTTTGAAGTAAGCTAGACCGCTCATCGCCATAAGTCGGAACCACTCTTAACTGATCACCTGAAGTTCTAATAACCATTGCCGCTCCCGCAGGTTGAGGTGATACCCCTCCTCGTTTTATAAATTGAAAATCAGGATGATTTTTATCTGTTCCCTGGTATGTTCCGTTTTGAAGTAACACTAGTTGGACTTCATGTTTTTTGCCTATTTTTACTCTCTCGCTCGATACCCCAGCTTGGCTATGTCGATGGCCAGCCAATGCTCCCATTGGTGTTGTTTGGTCATCAGGAATTTTTGAATTTATAAAACTAATACGTAACGGCTTAACTGGGTTTATAGTCGAACCCGATCCTGAAGCGGTGTGAAACAGTTTCACCGGAAAGTCAGTCTCGACATCATCTATTTTTATATTTAGCAAACCCCCATTCCATATAAGTGGAGGGGATTTACCATCCTTATCAGTCATTCCTTCCATCATCATTGCTGGTATATTTAGCGACGTAGCCGATGGCCAGTCATCATGGCTCCCAAATCTCGATACTGCCGCTAGTACCTTTCCGCTTTTCACCAAAGGTCCGATTAATGTCAATCTAATTGCATTTATTTGCTCCTGAAAATTTAGTAGTAAGTTTGGCCCAACATTCGGATACTTTTCTGTCATCCCCTGAACAAGGTCACCAGCCAAAATCACGTAAGTATCTGGTTCCATTGCCTCTTTCAGGATGTTTTTTACAGCCAACGGGTCCGATGCTTTATCGCCCAAGTGAACATCAGATATGACCAATATTCTCATTGCCCCATTTCGGGTGGTGACATGGACACTACTCTCCGGTACGTCAGGTCTAAGTAGACTTGACACTTCTCGACCTAGGGTCATGTAACTGGTGATTTTTCTGGTGGCCTCAGCGCTGGAAACCTGACTCATTCCCCCTGGTCTTTCAGCGTATTTCACAGCCATCATACTAAAATATAGGCTAATATAAAAACATTCAATTACTATCTTCTAAAAAATCGAAATGTTACACTTAAATAATCCAATAAAAAACATTAGTATTAAATCTAACCTAAATACAGGTTAGAGATACTCAACCAATAAGTATATTCAATATTAATCCTCCTCGCACCTACTGAAATAAAATATCCATAAACAAAATATTATACTCACTTTTTTATCAAGTGATTTTCTTTTCCAATAAAGTCCCTATCCTTTCATTTCCAGGGTGTGTAAGCACACATATTTTTTAGTTTGATTGGTGTCTAGCTTATACTTTCGTAAATCTTGGCGCTGGCAACCCACTAACTTCAGTTGGCACAATCCATCCATCTTCACCAGAGTGTGTTCTTAGCCAAGTTATAGCCGGTGTATGGCTAAGTTCTCTATATGCTACTGTCGGTTCACCTGAAACTACATTTAGTCCTACACCAACAATCTCATATTCTCCCCCTGACTTTGTATGTTTATATCTATCTCCGGTAACTATTTCTCTCCCAATTACTTCCATTTGGCTAGCCATTTCTGGGGTAATTAGTGGGGAATAGTCGGTAGGTTCTCCATCCGGTACAAATAAGTTAATCGCTTTTCTTTGAATTACCATTATTTCCTCAGTGCTTTCTTGAATTGCCAATTCGCCATCAGTTTGTTCACCAGCAAGTCTTAATTTCTCCAACAAATCTTCTCTAGTTGTATGTGCCATATAGCGAATTATATCCTGTCAGACTGTTATCTTAGTTTTCTAAATAATTTGTAATAAATCACTGATATCGACACCATCATTAGTTGCACCACCAGTAGTGATCTGGCTACCCCAAATCTATCTGCTGCCATGCCCACTATGACTGCAGTTATTGAGTACAACACATTACCCACAAACGAATTAATCGAAGTCATTGTCGCTCGCTGTTCGTTTGTAAATTCATTTTGTAGTATTGTGCTTTTGGCCACCACACTCGGACCATACGTTGATGATGCGATCGCAATCATAAAAGGCGAAGCCACTGTTGGAAAAATAAATGCCGTTAAAGTAATAATTCGACTATAAATCTCAGTGTAGAATAATACCTTCATCGCCTCATATTTTTGGATCAACCTTCCACTAATTCGGAAGCTGACAAAACTAGTAAAAAAGTTGACCGACATCACCATTCCTGTCGCCCATGTCGGCAAAAACAAGTTATAAAACACCGACTGAAAATTCCACGTCACTCCACCAATATATCCAATAACTTCCGTAATGCTTAGTAGCCTTACCTTCAAATTATTTTTATACATTTGCCATGAGTCACGAAAGTGGTGCGTCACACTTTTGGTAGAGTCTTTAACTATTCTCGGATCACAAAATCCAAAACTAATTATCATTGCCACTACTCGTGGAAATATCGAAATCACAAACAGCCAATTAAGTGACCTCGTCGCTACTAGGCTCCCCACAAATACTCCTACAAATCCCGATAGCTCCAGCCACGAATTCATTTTTCCAAATTCATGGTGATAGTGGTCCGATTTTCCTTCTTCTTGGAGGGTCTCATACAGTAGTGCATCATTATTGCCACTAGATGCCGCAAAACTAATTCCATCTACTATCGATCCGACTAGTAATATCCAATAATTACCCCCGATAGAATAACAAATCACCGCCATCAAGCTCGCGATCGCACCTGCTCTAAGACAGTTACTTCGACCATATTTATCAGAGTAATACCCAAAAGGTATTTCAAACAATCCCTGACTGATTTGAGCTACTGAAAATAAGCTCAAAGCCAGTGCATATGAGCGAGTAATTTGGTAAAAGTAAATTACCGCCAGCACTGAGTAGAGTCTGAAGTTGTAGAAAGTGTAAAACAGGGTGAACAGTCTTACGTTGCCAATATTTTTTAATTTTAAAAACATAATTTTGATAATAAATAAACAAAAAAACGCCGGTCGGGTGACTGGCGTTTGATTATCAAAAATTAGTTTTTATATATTTGACACGTCACACACCAGACCGACGTTTTGTCGGGTTCGTCCCATGGTGCGTGATATTACTATCATAGTGGGTTGAT
>JBAYIY010000019.1 GCA_041665365.1 Patescibacteria group bacterium | reverse complement strand
TAATTTTGAACAACCCTTTGGTGGGGTGGCCTCAGTGAAGAATATCGGCGAATATATCCAACTAGTCTATCAATTTGCTTTGGGTATTGTTGGTATCATTGCGGTTACTTTAATCATGTTTGGTGGTGTACGCTGGATCGCTGCGGCGGGTAATGAATCCATGATTTCTGAAGCCAAAGAGACTATTATTTCAGCTGTAACTGGGTTGGTAATAGCTCTTTTATCTTACACGATTTTAGCTTTTATTAACCCGCAAACTTTAAAGACCGATGTGTCGGTGTTTAAGATACCAGTACCAACTATCACCTGCGCAAATACACCAACTTTAACACCAATACCAACCATAGCCGGTCTGGCCGGTAATGGTGCGCAGGCTTGTCCGGGTACAGTATTGGCTTTGCAGGAGATTGCGACTAAAATGCGTGATGTAGCAAATAAAGCCGAAGACTATTATTGTCCTACCTGTACCATTCAAGTGGGTAGTGCCTACCGCACACCACAAGAGCAAGCTCCCATGTATGCTTGTTACCAAAAATGTGTTGAAGAAAAGTATATTAAAAGTGATGGTTCAAAAATAACATCAGGTGCGCCGAGTGGTTGCTCATATTGTGCTAAAACCGCCGCACCATGTTGCAGTAATCACAATTACGGAACCGCGGTAGATGTATATTTTACTACAGGAGGTTACATGGGTTTAAAGGATATTCCTTCTAGCGATGCCGGTGATGCTAGTAAAAATAATGGTGGTATGGGTGGCAGTGTTAATTATGGTAGTTGTGATACCACCAAAGGATGTAATGAAGCTTTATTTTTGGCACAAGGAAGACTTTATGATATTATGATTAGCACAAAAAAGTTCACAAATTTTACCGGAGAATGGTGGCACTTTGATTTTAATGGAAAATGCGATGCCGTGCCGACTGATTGTAAACTCAATGCTGCCGGGACTATGTCTAGCAATTATATGTGTCAGTCAAGTGATGGAAAAATTTTTGAACCAGCCTGGTGTATTTCTAATTTGGCCAATTGTCTCAGTTTAGGTGATGGCGTTGTCTGGCAACCTCCTCTGCAAATTTGTAAATCCACTGAGGAATATCTTTTCAATCCTGCAAAATTGGTTCCAGGTACAGATATCACTATATCAAGTAGTGAGTACACTGAAAGGCCAACGTGTGTAACAATCCCTGTTCCATAAGAAAAAAGATGGTGAAATATTGAATCGTAAATTAATATACCCAAAAACAGTAGAGACGCGAAAATTCGCGTCTCTACTTTGTTACGTTTTTCAATTTGATGTTGATTTTATAGTAAATATTTGCTATACTGCACCTAATTATGGATAATAAATTACCAAATTACTTTCGCCCGTTGTTCTGGTCATATGATTTTTCGTTAATAGATCCACAACAACATCAAAAAACTATTATGGTTAATACCATTAATTATGGTAATTTACATCATTGGAAATGGTTAAAGCAATATTATGGTAAACAGGCTATTCAAACAACCCTAGAAAAAGTTGCCACCACTGAATTGCATCCTCGATCAAAAACTTTAGCGCAAACTTTATTTCAGATTAATTTACCAAACCATGTATCCAGAGGTTTTGCCAGAAGCTAATAGGGTTTTAATACCTTATTTAAAAAAACTCAGTGATTTTACGTTGGCTGGTGGTACTGCTTTGGCCTTACAACTCGGTCACCGTGTATCGGTTGATTATGATTTTTTTTCACCAGCTTTGATAGATAAAAAGTTATTTCAAAAGTTAAAGACTATATTTAAAGGTTGTAGTATTACCCCTTTAATCAATACTGTCGATGAATTGACTGTTCTCATTAATGATGTAAAGTTTACTTTTTTATATTATCCTTATCCAACTTTGGGAGAACGAGTGATATGGTCTGATGTGACGTTGTTTTCCGTGCCTGATATTGCTGCCATGAAGGCACACACGATCGGTCAGCGTAGTACCTATAAAGACTATTTTGATATTTATACCATATTAGAGATGAAAAAAATGACTTTAACAGACATCGTCATTTTGGCAGAGAAAACTTTTGGTGATGAGTTTAATGGTAGAATATTTTTAGAACAGTTACTTTATCACGATGATCTTACTGATACTGATATTACACTAATTCGTCAAACAGTATCGGCCAATGTAGTTTTTGATTATTTAGCACAGGCTGTAGCTTCGATAAAACTGTAATTAATATATTTTCTATTCCAAATGAATAATATCTAATACCTGCTGTACTTTGTGCTGAATGTTTGGATATTTATCTAAATCCGGATAAAGCTGAGTGGCGACTTGTTGGGTTTGAGTGACTAATTTATGGTCAGATAGTTTGGCGATTTTGAAATGGCTTAAAAAACCAGATTGAGCTTGCCCGTAGACGGCACCGGGGCCACGGCGTTCGAGATCATATTCAGCCAAAGCAAAGCCACTACTGTGGGTGACAAAAAACTGTAATCTTTTTAACACGGCTGGATACGTTAATTCGGTGCAAACAAAACACAATGAAGCCTTATCGGATCGTCCCACCCGGCCGCGTAACTGGTGTAATTGAGCCAAACCAAAGATTTCAGCATTTTCTATAACCATCACAGTAGCATTAGGCACATCTACACCCACTTCAATGACTGTAGTAGAAACTAAGATATCGATATTGCCAGCGCGAAACTGCTCCATAATGGCGTGTTTATCTTTGGCTTTTAATTGGCCATGAATGACGGCTAATTTAGCATTAGGTAACTCAGCCTGTACTCGTTTGGCTTCTTGTTCAACGGAGGTTTTATCGGAAGTTTCATCTTCCGCAATGCGTGGAGCCACAATATAAATTTGTTGTTTCTTTTTAATATGTTCAGCGATGGTTTTATACATTTCAGCTCGTGTTGAATTGGTAATGAGTTGAGTAGTAATCGGTTTACGGTTTTTGGGAAGCTCATCAATAATACTGAGGGATAAATCACCATAGGCGGTTAGAGCTAAAGTGCGGGGGATAGGAGTGGCGGTCATGGAAAGTAAATGGGGAGTGAGTTTTAGATCGGTTTTTTGCTGGAGAGACTGACGTTGAGATACACCAAAGCGATGTTGTTCATCGATAATAGCTAAAGTTAATTTTGGAAAGGTATTTTTTGTTGTCAACAGGGCATGTGTACCCACCACCAGGCGGGCGGTTGGATAAACTTTATGATGGGCAGTAATTAAACCGATTGGAATATTAAACGGCTTAAATAATTGGATGAGTTTATCAAAATGTTGTTGGGCTAATACTTCAGTGGGAGCCATTAAAATAGCCTGATAACCGGCCTTAGCACAGGCGTACATCGCCAGTGCCGCCACAACGGTTTTACCGGCGCCAACATCACCTTCCAGTAGCCGATTCATTGGTGTATCTTTTTGTAGGTCTTGAACGATTTCTGTAATGGCCTGAGTCTGACCGTTGGTTAAAATAAACGGTAAATGATCAGTAAAATCTTTTAGAATGGTTTGATCTATTGTTATTGGTTGAGCTTGTTCTTGTACGACAGTGTCTTTAATTGATTGTGACACTAACTGCATGGTTAATAATTCATCAAAGGCTAGCCGGTGTTTGGCGCGCGAAACAGCTTTAATTGTTTCAGGAAAATGAATCGCTCTTAATGCCTCATGCGAGGAAATTAAATCGTTAGACTCAATGATAGTATCCGGTAACCAATCTAAAATGGGTTTGGCTAAAGCTTGATTAATTAAATAACGTAAATGTTTCTGCGTGAGTCGATAGGTTGTAGGATAGTGGGGGACGAGCCGGCCGGTGTGCACCGTGTCTTGTTTAGCCTTTTCGAAAACTGGGTTAACTAATTGTTTACCGTATTTGGTTTGTTTAATTTTTCCAGATAACATTACTGCCGTACCGACTTTGAGCTGCTCAGTAATATAATTTTGATTAAACCACACTACTTTAATATCACCTGAATTATCTGTCACAGTGGCATCAACCAAAGAGAACTGGCGGCGCTGCCAACTTTTTCGGGAGGAGATTTTTTTAATAACTGCCTGAATAGTAATAGCCGTATCTAAAGGTGCCTCGGCAATATTCACTAAAGTAGAATAATCCTCATACCGATCAGGGTAGTGGTGTAATAAATCGTTGGTATTATGAATCCCTAGAGCGGCGAGCCGGCTAGTTATTGGTTTGCTGATTAATGTCATTTATTTGTTCATGAGATTGTTGGACAGATGATGAGCTCAGACCCTTTTTTTTGAGTTTTTTTTCTAATTCTTGAGCAGCCTTTAAATGTTTTTTCTCACGTCTCTGAGTTAATTCATTAGAGATGTATATGGAAGCCACATCAATGGTATAAGTCGGAATAAAATCAAATGGTGAAAATTCAATACATATGGCCAGCAAGATACGCGGTAAATATCTTTTAAGCAGACGACCTTTAAAGGTGCTTTTTTGATTCATTAACAGGAATGTAAAACTGACTTTAGCGAATACATCGATAAACATTCCGGTAATTCCAGGGTCACCAACGAATAACATACCGGCATCAATAGCATCTTTGGCTAAAGCTATACCTAAAATCAATCCAAGATTCTGAATGACTCCATTTTTTAATTGATTAGCCAGTTTACTACTTAATGCCTCAGCGGCTTTCATGGCCAAACGTTGTTTGAGGCCACTAGGCTGGTTACCCTGTTTACCGACATTGGGCTGTGCTGGTTTGTTTTGTTGAGGTGCAGGCTGTGCGGGAGATGGAGGAGTTTCCGAAGTGGATGGTTGAGCCGATGGTAAACCACTGGTACCAGCCGGAGCCGGTGACTTTTCAGTGACGGCATCTTCGGCAGCAGTATCTGGTTTATCGGTCGCGGTTGGTTTATTGATTGGTTCAGTTGGAGCAGACTCACTGACATTTGAAAAGAAATCATGTCGAACGCCCTTTTGTTGTCGATTACCAGCTGGTGGATTTATTTTTTCTGTCGGAGCATTTTCATCAGTCTCATTTTTTTCTGTGGGAGCGTTTTCATCTTCATTTTCACCGCCGCCTTCACCGCCGCCTTCACCGCCGCCTTCACCGCC
>JBAYIY010000018.1 GCA_041665365.1 Patescibacteria group bacterium | reverse complement strand
CCTCCAAAAAGTAACTGAAGCGTATCTAGCGTGGCATGTGGCCATGCGTCAGATCGAAAAACTATCACGCTACACGCTGGGAGCAAAAATCGACACGTTATTCACAGACACGCTGGAACTGATTTTGTACGCAGCCTATGCCAATCGCACCCAAAAGTTTCTAGCAGTGCAAAAAGCTAGTACCAAGCTGGATGCCTTGAAGTATTTTCTGCAAATAGCTTGGCAACTCAAAGCCTTAGATCATAAGACCTACGCTCGCATTTCTGCACCACTAGAAGAAATTGGGAAAATGCTTGGTGGCTGGCTCAAGCATGTTGAGCCAGAAAAATAATTGGGAATCATGAAGCGCTCGCTGACCACGGCCACGAACTGGTAGTTCCGATTCCAGTTGTTGTGGAGATCGTTGAGGTTGAGGTTCCGACCGTTGGCATTCTCGTTGACGTAGCCGACGATGGAGTTGCCGTTCGTGTCGGACTGAACCACGCCAGACTATATGTATACTAGATCATCGTTACCACTGCACGTTGAGCCAGCTTAAACAGTATGGTCTTCGCGCTGTATTGTATGCGGGATATTGAATCCACCAATCTAGTATACCGAGTATCTTCATGATACAGGCAGCATCAATCACACTCTCCCTGAAATAGTTACTTCAAGGACTCTCGTCGATTTGATGTGCCTAGAATTCAACCGCTTGCAACCGTAGCTACAAACTAATTCGTTTACTATCCATAAAAATGATATCAAAAAATGCCGTAAAGGCATAATACAACATACTATTTGGGGGGAAGGGTGGCCGCGCAGATGTCTCACTCGAAAGTGATAGTCTGCGCAGCCGAACTGAGGCCAAGTGTCCAAGGATTCCAGAACCAGAAGGTTCAAGAATCCAAGCGCCCAAGGTCTTACTCGCTGACCACGGCCACGAACTGGCAGTCCCGAGGCCAGTCGAGGCGGAGACCGATGAGGCTGAGGCGCCGACCGTCGGCAACCTCGTAGACGTAGCCGACGATGGAGTCGCCGTCCGTGTCGGACTGAACCACGCCGCAGACGCCCACGGTGGGCTTGTCGGCAAGCTCATCCTTGAGCACGTCGAGGGTCGTCTCCGTCACGGCGCGATCGGGGTGGGTCAGGTTCCGGCGCTCGATCTCGGCCCGGAGCGCTTCGTTGGTGGGGTTGCGATCGAAGTAGTTGGCCGGGAAGATTGCCACCGTGACCTCGCGATCCGTCGGATCGACCGGAAAGTCGCCGGTCCGCGCCGTCTCGTTGCAGTACGCATAGCGCCCGGGCTCGATCTTGCTCCACCGCGAATCGCTGCCCCGCACCATGACCTTGATGATCCGGAGCCCATTGGTGTCGGGGACGGGCTTGAGGGACTCTGCCGCCTTCCCCTGCTCGAGGAAGGTCTGCAGGGACGCCCGAGTGACGGTTCCAGCGGTGATTTGAAGGTGCAGCTCGGCGAGCTGCTCGATGGTCGGCTTCATGATGCCTCCACTTTACTGACATTTCAGTACATGCCTGTGGTTTTGAAGTCTCCACACTCATGTATGACTATCAGCAAGCAGAATGCTGTGAGGTCGAATGCTGGCTCTCGACGGACGTCGAGCTTACCATGCCATCTGATCATTCGCAGCCCGGAAGAAAGAAGTGACTTCTCTACTCTGGGCTACGAATAGCCTCTGTATTTGGCTGTGTAATGGTCAGTTAGAGGTATCAAAGAGCTGTCTACTTTTATTAAAAATAGACTTGGGAATATATCATGTTTTAGGCATTCTGTCAATGCAAATCGTTGAAAAATTCCACAGGTAGCTAACACAATTTTGTAAGTGCGGCTTAAAAGACTGATTATAGTGGTTATTTACCGTATTGACTTTACTATATCAATACGTTAATATAGTAGATGCCTTTACTATATTAACGTAAAACTATAGAAGAATATGGAAGAAATACTAAAATATATTCAAAATCAGTTGGTACAATCCCCTTTTCGATTGAAGCCCTATACGGAGGATGAGCAAGGCAAACGCTATCCTCAGCGACATATCTATATCAAAATCGATCAGTATTTGAGGAATTTTTTGCATGTGCCTAACAGTCCAGAACGTTGGGTGATTATCCCGGGCTTAAGAGGCGTTGGTAAAACCACGATATTAGCTCAACTTTTTCTTAATCACTATCAAGAAGCGGGCGAACGCAGGATGCTATATATTTCATTGGATGAGGTAGTTAATGTACTGGGTTCCTCTCTACGCGATATTCTAGCCGCCTACGAGACCATTATTGGTGAAAGCTTCGAACGACTGACTAAGCCAGTATTTATTTTTATTGATGAAGCCCAATACGATCCAAAATGGGCAGCAGTACTAAAATCATTGTACGATCGATCACATAAGGTGTTTGTAGTATGTAGTGGTTCGTCAGCTGTTTCCCTGCAAACTAACCCTGATGTCATACGACGAGCCGTGTTTCAAAAACTGTTTCCCACAAGTTTTTGTGAATTTTTGATGATTCGTGATGGCAAATTTCCAGTAAAAGCCCTCAAACAAAATCTTAAAGATGCCCTATTTCAAGCAGACTCAGCGAAAGATGCTTATACAAAGCTAAAACAGCTTGAACAAACTATCTTGCAAGTATGGGCGGGCATCGATCGAAGCTATGTTGATGAATACCTAAAAATTGGTACATTGCCCTTTGCCATCCGAATGAAAGATGAAGCTAGAGTATACCAAACTATTACGTTACTGCTGGATAAAGTCATCAATCAAGATGTGCAAAGTCTAGGCCGTTTTGATACTAAAACTGTTCATTACATTAAAAGAGTACTTTTCTTACTAGCAGAATCAGAAGTAGTTAGTGTCCAAAACCTAGCTACTACCTTACAGACTAGCGTAAACACCATCTCAAGCGTATTGGAAGTAATGGAACAAGCTGAACTCTTAATTAGAGTGATGCCACATGGTTCAAATTCCAAGAAGGTCAGAAAACCATCGAAATACCTGTTTATGTCATCTGCTATGCGTTCTGCTTTCCTATCTGTGGCTGGCAATTCACAAATTTTCTCACAACAAAAAGGTCGACTGATGGAAGATATTGCAGCCATGACTTTGTATCGGGAGTTCGTGGCTAATAGCCGAGGTTCATTAACGTATGACAGTTCACAAGCTGGCGCGGATTTTATCCTTACGATTGCTCAAAAAAATATCATACCTATTGAGGTGGGTATTGGTGAAAAAACTGGCATACAAGTTAGCAATACCATGAAAAAAGTAGGTTCTGCTAAATATGGAGTTGTTGTTTGCCAAAACGCACTAACCCTACTTGAGGATGCCAATATCGTTAAGGTACCACTTGATTACTTTTTAATGATATAAGTCTTAACAAGTGTGTTAAGCAGTTACTGTTGCTCCAATAAACTGCGCCATTTGCTTTGTGATTTGGTTCAGCTCGCTATAATCTAGTGTTCTGAACGCATCACACAGCCGACCCAGACGAAGTTGATACAAAAATACTCTGTGTGTGCAGAGTATTTTTGGTTCTAACTGATTTTATTTCAAAATATAATACTTACCTTTCGTTACACCCTTTTCAGCAGCAAAACCCTTACCTACTAACGCTTTTAATACACGGTGGGCTAATTGCCTAGATATTTTCAAACTGTGAACAATGTCTTGTGAAGTAAGTTGTTTTTGTTCAAGTAATAGTTCATATACTTGCCGTTGTTGTTTGGATAACCGTTTTGGAACTTCTACAGATTCAATACTGTATTGTGCCTTAGCTAAGGCAGTTTGTAACGAATACTTCATACCATCGGTAAAGTACTCTAACCATTCAGTCTTGTCACCACTATCTGCCGTATGTAATTTATCTGAATACTGCGTACGATCAATATCATACCAATCATCGAGCACAAAATACTTATTAATCCTATAACCATACTTCAATAGCAACCAAGCCGTGAGTAAGCGGCAACTACGGCCATTACCATCCACAAATGGATGAATATAGACAAATTGATGATGGAAAATACCAACTTGGACAACGGCCGGTATTTTTGGTTGTGCCGCTATCCAATGAAACAAACATTGTAGTGATTTTTGAATATCAGTTTGCTTATGAGATGGTGGTTCATGTTTGACTACTAACTTTTTCATTCCAGCCTGTCGTTGGTAATGACCAACCACAATTCTTTGATTACGAATTTGACCGGCAATATCATCTTTGACTCCATGGAGTAACTGTTGATGCAATGATAATAAATATTGAACAGTCAGTGGCTGGTCTACTTTCGTATGCAGATTCTTAAGGATATCAAAATAATTGCATACTTCCTTTTCATCTCGATTTGTGGGCACACGATCTCCTAGTAATAAATTAGTGACTTCTGGTAATGATAGTGGATTACCTTCGATACTATTTGAAATATATGAGGAACTGAACAAATTATCCCGTTCTAAATTAAGCTGCGCTGTTTTGGGCAGGTGTAAACTTTCTAATTGCCCATAAAATCGCTCAATTTGATTAAGATTAACCAATAGTTCAGGGCTTAGTTGGTATTGTGGTTTAAATTCCATAACTCTATTGTAAACTATTTTAGAATAATTGTAAACTCTTTTGTAAATACTATTGTACACTAGATACGGTGTATAAAACTAGGGTGTAACCACCAAATAAGACAAAATTGATACAAAAATACTCTGTATGTGCAGAGTATTTTTGGGCTAACCTAAACTATTGTCAATTTCCTTAATATGGTATGCACTCTGTTTTATGTATATGCCATATTTAGATAAAACTATCCAAAACCACTTCCTATGCAGTATCGAACAAGTAGAAAACGTAAGCGGTAACGAAACCACTAAAGCAGTGCTAACAGATATACAGCTTGTCTAAAGTGGTTTTTTTTGCTAAAATTTCATAATGAAAATTGTCAGTAAAGAAATTCGTGGAGCTTTCCGGGAGGCTGACATACCGTTAAAAGGACGTAGTGAAATCCTACGGCGCTATGCTGAGGCCAGTCAGGATGAGGCGGCCTTGGGCTTATCTATTTCAGTTAGTCAAGAACAGATTAACGGCGTCTTGCGTCTGCTCTATGCCGATAGTGATCTTCCCGAACCACGGCGTACGGATAGTGGCGTAGTGAAGGATTTAGCAGAGTCTATTCATGAGTTGGGAGAATATAGAAATAATGTAGAGCTAAAGCCTAAAGACGCACAAATGCTCTCGGTGTTCATTAAATTAGTTGAACAAGCTTTTTATAATGGAGAGATTGCACAACTCTTAAAAAAAGATTTAGCCTTTGATGGCTGGCGCGAAGCTAGACCAAATATTGCGGCGCTCGCCTATTTAGTAAACCGGGTCGCTAAACTGAAAGCTGATCGACGCAACCACGATAAATTAGTCGGGTTTGATGAACGTCGTCTACCTCATTTAATTGATACTGTCTCTGCCTATGCGGGAGAACGTTTTGCCACCTTGGCGCCGAAGGGGTTAATGATTATGAATGGTGCTGATTTTCTTGGTTCTGGCAGACTCCTACCGCACGCAGAACTTAAACGTTTTTTTGAACGCTCGCGGGATTTTGTGCTCAGAGCCAGTCGTGAATTAAGTAGCGGTGCTAACGATCTGTATTTAGTCAAAGAACATTTGGTCGCAGCGGCGGCTGGTGCTGGCGCCAATCCAGATCAACCTTACTCAGCGGAGCGTGCCTACGAAAATTTTTTCTATGGCTTTTCTAATAGTGAATCTATCAAGGATGGGTTAGGTGACACATTGTCTTTGGGTGATCTCACTGCACCGGAGAACTGGGATGACCCAGCTCACTGGGTGGCGGATTTAGGATTTCAAAAAATTAGTTTTGATCCACAATCTCAACCATTCACGCGCGGCCATCAACTAGCACATTTTGACCCATGTCAATTTGGTTTTGCCGCTATGGCAGTCGACTATTGGACAGCTCAACAACAACATTCATAAGTTAATCTTGCCTAAAACAACTCTGACAACTTCCACTAGACGACCCAGCGCTTTTCCTTTTAATCACGCGGAATAAAACTAGCCTCACCCGTTGCGCAATTAACCGTAATACTTCGTTCACCGAGCAATTTAATCTCTGCTTGACTAGTATCATAGGTAATAATATATGCCGCCTGCTCAGGCTGATAGGTAACAGCCTGACTCTCTTCCCAATTACTTAAGTTTTTTTCAGCAACTAAAGCATTGGCTTTATCTAGAGCTTGCTGTTCGTTAATTTTACAGTTAGCTGGCAAGCTACTGACTGGTTGTTCTTGATTAAACAAACAACCTGTCACCACAAACAGTGGCACCAAAATAAAACTAATTGTGATTATAGAATTCATTTTCATTTGTTTAAAATACTAAACTATGGATGACTTGTCCAGAAAAATCACATAGGCTCAATTGAGCCAAGCGGGCTTCAATACCAGTAGTTGAATGTTCTATTAATAACGCTTAAATACTGGCATATTTGCATTAAACGAGTAATTTTGACTCTATAAATGCTATTACTTGCTATAATGACTATAATAAATAACAATATAAAATATATGAACAAGCCATTTATTACTACAGAACAACGTGCAACCCTACTAAAAAAATTGCAAACTCGGTTTGAAAAAAACCTGCAGCGCCACAAAGGGCTTAAATGGACTAATGTACAAACCAGGTTGGAAACTAATACTAAAAAATTGTGGTCAATTAGCGAAATGGAAAGAACTGGTGGTGAACCAGATGTAGTTGGTTTTAATAAAAAAACTGGCGAATATGTATTTTATGATTGTGCAGCCGAAAGCCCAACCGGTCGCAAGAGTCTGTGTTATGATAGTAAAGCGCTAAAGTTAAGAAAAGAACATAAACCAAAAAATACTGCTATGGATTTAGCGGCTACTATGGGTATTGAAATATTAACTGAAGAACAATATCGGGAGTTACAGACACTGGGAGAATTTGACACCAAAACATCAAGCTGGTTAAAAACGCCGGCTGACATTAGACAACTCGGCGGTGCCCTATTTGCTGATCGTCGTTACAACCATGTTTTCGTATATCACAATGGGGCTGAGTCTTACTATGCTGTTAGAGGGTTTCGTGGTGTGTTTAAAGTTTGACTATAGAATAATGAAAAGTCATGAACGGTTAACTTAACTTGTTCATTGACAGTTTTATTCACATATACTAACACATATTAACATCATTAATTTGTTAGCTCTTTTTTATGGATCGTCTCGACAAACGCTTACTATTTTCTGCCGAAACTACTGCCCGAATTTATGCCCTGATTACTAAAATAGATACGATTAAGGCTATCAGAACAAACTATTAAAAAACTTTTAGCTATGAACCAACTTAAAAAAATTGGTCAAGGCAAAGCCACGCGCTATAAAGTAATCAATCAAACCCCAACTAATCAGCTAGCTTAAATCCTTTTTCTTTTGATCAAACTCTTTTTTATTGATCTCACCTTTGGCATAGCGATCTTTGAGGACATCGCTGGGTGTTTTAGGTTGATTTGAACTTTGTTGCACCAGCCATTTTACGAGAACGACAATACCAGCTACAACCAGCACCCAGAACAAAATCATAAATAACCAGCCACCAGACATTAAACCAAAATTCATCATAGAATTTATTGGATAATTATTAAACATCATACAACTATTAATTAAAAGTTAACACTTTATCTGACCGTTCAATCATATTGAGTAAGTCGGTCATCGTAGAAATCGGACACGTATTACTCTCAGTTTTGCCGCGTAATTTCAAACAGGTTCCACAGACATACAATGTTCCTTTAAGAGCAGTAAACTCAACTACTTGCTTTGAAATATCAAAATCTTTCGTATCTGGAATAGTATCCAGCTCTGATCCCTCGTTCAGTAAAAATACTTCAACGTTATGGCCAGCTTTTAGTGCTGTAATGGCCAAGCGAAAAGCGTTCCAAACATGTTCAGGGATATTAGATTGCAGAATAATACCAAGCTTCATACGGTCATGTTATCACCATATGAACTTTGAGCACAGCCTTAGTCTTTTTGGTTCTAACAAATCATCACACAAGAACGATACTTGCGATGTAACTTTATAAAGATATGCAAGCTTTATAAAGTTCTGGCCTTAGCATTTGTGTTTTCGATATGATACACAATTGTCATACTTATAAAAAGCGAGTCTAAACCAAATATGTTTATCCAAAAATATCCAAAGTGTAAAATAACCTACATTAACAATATAAAAAAGAATTCGTGGCCGCGTAGATGTCTCACGAAGAGTTACTATCCACGCGGCCGATCACATCAGTCCACCACTGCGATGAATCGGTAGCTCCTAACCCATCTGCGGTAAAGATCTTTGAGGGGGGAGATGCGCCGACCACGCTCTCCCGCATCTACATACCCCACTGCGGGTTCCACACCACAGATGCCCGCAATCGACCTCTGCCCCTCGACGCACTCGGCCTCCCGGGCATCGAGGATGGTCTCGGTCGTCGCGCGGTCAGGCCGGCTAAGGTTCCGGCGGGCGATGTCGTCGATGATCTGTTGGCTG
>JBAYIY010000017.1 GCA_041665365.1 Patescibacteria group bacterium | reverse complement strand
ATGTGGATGCACTACCTGAGTTAGTTAATCCAAAAACTAAACGGATCCATACCAGTTATAATCAAACGATTGCCGCCACTGGTCGGTTATCTTCAGTTGATCCAAATTTACAAAATATTCCCATTCGCACCGAATTAGGACAACAAATTCGGCGCGCCTTTATTGCTCCACCTGGTAAAGTATTATTATCATTAGATTATTCACAAATTGAATTAAGAATCATTGCTCACTTAGCGCAAGATGAAACCTTCATTAAAGCCTTTAAACATGGGGCTGACATTCACACGGAAACAGCCGCTGAGATTCATGGGGTTGACGTTAGTGCAGTCACACCAGAGATGCGGCGCGCGGCTAAATCGATTAACTTTGGTATTTTGTATGGTATGGGGGTGTATGGTTTATCACGTGATGCTAAAATATCTAATGATGAAGCCAAATATTATTTAGAACGCTATTTTAAATTACATCCCGCCATTGAAAAATATATCGTTAACACAAAAGCGTTAGCCAGAACACAAGGGTATGTTGAAACCTTGTTTGGCCGAAAAAGATTCTTACCGGATATAAATTCTGGTATGCATCAAGTGAAAGCCGCCGCTGAACGCGCCGCTATTAACATGCCAGCGCAAGGTACAGCCGCTGATATTATTAAAAAAGCCATGCTGGCAGTGGCTGATCTGTTACAGCAAGAAAAATTATCGGCTGTGATGTTATTACAAGTGCATGATGAATTGGTGTTTGAAGTTGATAAAGCCACTGTGCAAAAAGAAGCCGATCTGATCAAACATGTCATGGAAACAGTGGTGACATTAAAAGTTCCTTTAATAGTGGATATCGGTATTGGACAGAACTGGCAGGACTTGTCATAGTAGTTTTCCTTATGCTTATTTTCCTCCATGGTTCAGACACCTTTCGCCTCCATGAACGTTTAATGACGTTACGGCAAGGGTTTGTGCAGAAATATGATATTAACCAAGCCAGTATAGAAACAGTGGCGGCGAGTGATCTGACCGCTGATACGTTGGCAGCCAAGCTACACAGTGCCGGGTTGTTTACTAAGAAACGGTGCATTGTCATAACGGATATTTTTGCTTTAAAGGCTGATACAATTCCACCAAGTGATGCCGATACCATTGTTATCATTACTGCTAGTGAATTACCAAAAGAAGATTCAACTCTGAAGACTAGCGTTTTAGCGGCTGAGCGAGTAGAGGAGTTTGCTGAATTAACTGGAGCTCAGTTAGTGCATTGGGTTAACCAACGGGTGCGTCAAGCAGGTGGAACAATTGAACCGGCGGCTTTAAATTATATTATTCAAGCCTTAGGTCGCGATACCTGGCGGATGGCCAATGTTATTACCCAATTAGTTAATTATCAGACGGTCATTACTTTAGCGACAGTAGAATTATTTGTGCAGTCACCATTGGATGAAAATATCTTTCATTTCACAGATGCGTTATCGGCTCGTCAAACTGGGCAAGCGTTACGCTTATTACATGATCAACTCGAAACCGGCGCCAATGCGTTTTATTTATTAACCATGTTGGCTCGTCAGATTACAATTTTAATTCAAGTGAAAGCCGGTGGGGCAGCGGCGGCGAAAATTCATCCTTATGTACAAAAACAGGTTGGTCGAATGGCTGATCGCTTTGGTGCTGAGCAATTGGTCAACGCTTACCAGATGGTAGTGGCAGCTGATTTGAAACTAAAAACCACCAGGCTAACCCCAGTGGTTGTGTTAGATAAATTAGTGGTTGAACTTACGGTTTAAGAATTGAGTTTAATCGTTTTACCAAGCGAGCCTTTTTCCGAGCTCCAGTGTTGCGATGTAAACTGCCTTTCTGTACCGCTTTATCGATTGCTTTGCAGGCGACGCGCACTTGTTCAACAGCGGTTTGCGCTTTTGTCTCAATCGCTTTTAAACTAACACCGGTCAATTCTTTGACGGTGCGGCGGCGGTTACGATTGCGCGCTGTGAGTTTGATGGTTTGTCTGATCGCCTTGAAGGCGGCTGCTTTGTGTGCCATAGGGATAGAAGGTATCACAGCTTGCTAGATTTGTAAATATCCGGACGAAACGCCGGTAAACGAATCACTTGAATTGATTGGTTTGGGGCAATAAAATTAGGGGTTTGATCATATCCCAAACAGATAATATCAGGTTTAATTTGCTCAATAATAAGCTCTTTTTTACTAAAATCTTCTAAACCCAATCTGGCCTCAGCCACTTCTGGCACTGCCTGGACTTGTTGTAAACGAACCTGTTCTGATTGTTTCGGTAAATGTCCTTTTACTAGTAAGACATTTTTATCTCGGGCCACTACTACAACTAATCTATCACCCTGTTTTTTTGCTGTGCTCAAAAAAAACCGGTGACCAGGGTGAAGTTTATCGAAAGTACCGAAGATGAGAACAGTTTTTGGCATGTGGAGTAGTATAAACCTTTTTAGGTATTTGACAAAAAAATTGATCAGCGTAGACTGCAAACATTATGTTTCGATTATTCCAGTCGCAATTGAGTGTTCGTCGGACTCTACGTCGTATTTGCCCGTAGAGAATTTTACTTTGCCATTAAACCAATAAGGGCTTCTCTACGGGAAGCCCTTATTTAATTGTATGGGAATATTATTCACTCACTAACATTACAACTATGCTTAACACCACTATTTATCAAAAAGTTGCTTCACATGAAGGTAATCCCAAACCGGGTGATAAAGTATTATTACTTTACTCAGGCGGTTTAGATACCTCTGTGATCTTAAAATGGTTGCAGGATAATTATCACGTTGAAGTAATCACACTGACGGTTGGTCTAGGTCAACAAGCTGATGATTTACCAGTCATCCAAGACAAGGCCATTAAACTGGGTGCGACTCAAGCGTTAATTGAACATGCCGAAATTGAATTCGCTGATCGGTTTTTAAGTTTAGCCATTAAAGCGAATGCTCGTTATCAAGGAGAGTATTATTTAAGCTGTCCGCTTGGGCGAGCGATTGTGGCAGAAAAGGCTGTCCATTATGCCGGGCTATTAGGTATTCACTACATAGCTCACGGCTGTACCGGTAAGGGCAACGATCAGGTACGTTTTGAAAGTTATCTAACAACGTTGAATCCACATCTACAAACCATTGCGCCGGTTCGAGAATGGAGCATGGGGCGAGATGAAGAAATTGCCTATGCGAAACAACATGGCATTCCGGTGCGACAAAGCAACAGTAAACCATACTCCTATGATGAAAACATGTGGGGCAATACGGGTGAGGGGGGAGAAATAGAAACGCCTAATCTAGAACCACCTTTAGATAATATTCTCTTAATTTGTAAAACCCCAGAGCAGGCGCCGGACGTGGGTGTTTACCTGGATCTAGAATTTGTTGAGGGTGTACCGGTAGCAGTGAACGGCCAAACCCTAGCATTAGTCGATATTATTTTACAGTTGGGCAAAATTGGCGCCGAACATGCCATTGGCATCACTCATTTGATTGAGGATCGTTTAGTAGGTTTGAAAGTGCGTGGTGTGTATGAGCAACCAGCTGCTGCTATTTTGATTACGGCGCACTATAATCTGGAAAAATTAGTTTGTACAAGAACAGAAAATGAATTCAAAGCCAATGTAGATCAGAAATGGGCATACTTGTGTTACGGTGCCCAGTGGTTTGAACCTACCATGCAGCATCTCAACGTCTACATTCAGAGCGTTAATCAAAAAGTCACCGGCACGGTTAAGGTGAAGCTATATAAAGGTACTTGCACAGTAGTTGCCTTAACCTCTCCTTATTCATTATTTAACGGTCATTTAGCCACCTTTAACAAAGATGGATTGTTCAACCAAAACGCCTCGGCTGGATTTATAGAGTTGTATGGATTAGCACAACGCACGGCTTATCAAGTGTCGCAACAAGCAAAACAACAAATCTTTGAGCGCCAGTTCTTGAAGTAAATTACAACCATAGCTACATTTTACCTATTGACACCCGCTGCACAGTTTTTATAATGACAGCCTTACTTGTTTAATATTGAAATGAAACGAAACTTTAAGCGCTTTTGGAAACTAGGCCGCGAGGAATTCAATACCCAATACTTTGACATCACCACCGATGGTGATTTGATGTTGAAAGAAGGCAATTACCAATATAACCTCTATAAACTAGCCAAACAGTATGGTACTAGCTTAGAAGTGATGTTCCCGTTTATCGTTGAAAACCGGCTACGTCAGTTAACCGATTTCTTTAATGCTTATATCAAGCTGAACGATTATAAAGGTAAGTTCTATTATCATTACCCCATGAAAGTTAACCAGCACAAGCAGTTTGTGCTGTCAGTGGTGTCTGAGGGAGCTAATTTGGAAACATCTTCGGCTAACGAATTGTGGATTGTGAAACGCTTATGGGAGCAGGGTCGATTTAATAGCAAGATTCGGGTGTTGTGTAATGGCCCTAAAACCGAGCGCTATATTAAATTAATTGATGAGCTAAATCGTGAAGGGTTAATGATCACGCCTATTGCGGAGCATCATGATGAGTTAACTGCCTTTAGAAAAAATAAATGTGAAATTGGTTTACGCGTTAACCTTAATGTTAAAGTAAAATCTCATTGGGATAAAAAGTTTAACTACTTTGGTTTGCCAGAGGAGGAAGTATTGAAACTACCCAAGGTGCCTAATTTAGGGATTATCTCGTATCACGTCTCAAGCCAAATTGAGAAACTAGATGGTTTAACCGATCCGGTGAAACGGTTGTTTATGATTTACGCTAAATTGCGCCAGCGTAATCCTAAATTAGACACTATCGATATTGGTGGTGGGGGAGCCGTGCCGTATGTAAAAAAACCGATTTATACAGCTAAGGCGGCTGTTCATCAAATAATAAAAACCTGTAAGCAAATGAGTTTGAAGTATAATGTGAAAGAACCAAATATTATTTGTGAGTGGGGCAGATACATAGTGGCACCAGCGCAAGTCACTTTGTTTAAAGTGCTAACCGAAAAACCGATTGAGAATGGCAGTAATCGTAAATGGTATATTGTTGATGGTTCCTTCATAAATGATTTACCAGATACTTGGACTATTCATCAGCAATGGCATGTGATGCCAGCCAACAATATGACCAGTCGGAAAAATCAACGTACTTGGTTAGCCGGTTCAAGTTGTGATAGTGATGATAAATATACCGCTCAAGGAACATATATTTTATTGCCTAAATTACAGGAAGAGTCTGATCAATATGTGGCAGTGTGCGATACCGGGGCGTATCAAGATTCATTAGGGGCACGTCATTGCATGCTATCTAGCCCCACAAAGATTATTGCGCATAATGGCGAAATTAAAGTGTCTACCAAGCGTCAGTCGCCGGAGGAGTTAGGTAAATTATTTGGTTGGTAATATGATAAAATATCCAATTCGTTCAACGTTTAATTTCATGGGATATCCTAATCCAAATTGGGATAAAGCCAAAGTAGTATTGCTACCAATTCCATACGATGCCACTACGTCTTATCAAAGTGGCACGCGGTTTGGGCCTGAAGCGATGATTGCCGCCTCTACTCAGCTTGAGCTATATGATGAAGAGTTAGGTTTTGAAACTTTAGAGAAAGTACCGGTGTTTACTTTAGACCAAATGGAGCCGCAACTGGATCATCCGGGAGACATGATGGATGAAGTATATAAAGCCGTGAAACAAATCTATCAAGCAAAAAAATTTCCTTTTAGTTTTGGTGGAGAACATTCTTTAACCTACGGTGCCGTTAAAGCCGCCTGTGAGTTTTACAAAAATGTCTCAGTCTTGCATTTAGATGCCCATGCCGATTTTCGGGATAGTTTTGAAGGTACAAAATTTAATCATGCCTGTGTTATGCGTCGTAGTATTGAATGTGCCGATAGTGTCACTTCAGTTGGTATCCGGTCTGTCGCCAGTGATGATGCAGCCCAACACCAGAAATTTTCAAAGAACCATACTATGTTTTTAGCGCCTAAAGTGCCGTTAGATAAAATCCTCAAAACCCTCAAGAAAAATGTTTATATTACCATAGATATTGATGTGTTTGATGCGAGTATCATGCCCTCAACTGGTACACCACAACCAGGTGGTTTGAATTGGTATGATGTCTTAGGTTTAGTGCGCGCGGTAGCCAAACACAAAACGGTCATTGGTGCCGATGTGATGGAGTTTATGCCGATTGGCGGCCTGCGCGCTCCAGATTTTCTGGCGGCCAAGTTAGTCTATAAAATGATCGGGTCGTTTTATTTTCCGGGGAAATTGTAACACGTTTTTCGTAGAGACGTGCCAGCGGCACGTTTCTACGAAATAATTAAAATAAATGTTTACATAAAAACCCCCTCTCCTACGGAAGGAGAGGGGACATCTGTCAAAGACAGATTGGGGAGAGGTCTCTTATTTCCCCAACAGTAGCGCGGCCATCCACGGGAAGACCACGGTGACGTCACTTTGAATGATTTGATAATAACTCTTAGTGGATAATTTATCCCAGGTGATTTTTTCTTTACCACCAGCGCCAGAGTATGAACCATAAGACATTGGTGAAGAACCAATTTCTATAAAACCAGCCCAATCGCGCACTTGTTTATGTAGACCAAGATCGTGTTTCAATGAAGGCACCACACAAATTGGGAAGTCAGCTGAGATACCACCGCCTAATTGTAAGAAAGCCACCGGATGTTTAGCCGCGGTTTCCATGTACCAATCATACAGGAAGGTAAAATATTCTAGACCGGTTTTCATAATCATTGGGTCGAGCACAATCGGGTTTTTACCTTGCCGATATTTGCCACCATAAGTATAGCTGGCAAAAATATTACCCATCGTAGAATCTTCAAACCCAGGAATCACAATTGGGATATCTTTTTTATATGCGGCATAGGCCCAACAATCTTCGGTTTTAGCTAAACGATCTGGTTTAATTAATTTTTCGGCAAATAGTCTGCGGAAATATTCATGCGGAAAGAAGCGTTGTCCAGTGCGTTGGGCAGTTTGCCACATTTTTAACAAATGCGGTTCCATAATGCGCACCGATTCATCTTCTGGTAAGAAAGTATCAGTAATGCGGCGCAAACCGGCATCGCGTAATTCAGCTTCCTGTTCAGGAGTAAGCTCAGTGTAGCGAGGGATATTAGCGTAATGAGAATGAGCCACATAGCGATAGTATGATTCTTCATGATTAGCCCCAGTCGCAGACACTAGATGGACTTTGTCTTGCCTAATCAATTCGGCCAGCATCACACCAACTTCAAATGAACTTAGTGCTCCAGCCAAAGTAATGACTAGTTTACCACCGTTATCCAGATGATCTTTTAACCATAAAGCCGCCTGTAAGGTACTGCCGCCATTACAATGAAGCAGTGTGTTCTTAGCAAACTCACTGACCGCGCCAGATTTTTTGCCTTTAGACTTAGCCGTTGGTTGAATTATATGTTGTCGTAAGGCTGGGGTTAGCTTTTTGAGGGTTGATGTATTCATAATACATAGTAGGTTACCACATTTGACTAGACTGTTCAAATTCGTCGGATTTGGGCTAAATCTGAGGAAAAATGGTATTTTAGCGTGGTTGATGTAGTCGGTATACTATCTGATAGTAATGATCCAAGAAATTATTGGAAAGTCATGAAAAACCGCTTAAACAATGAGGGTAGTGAAGTGGTTACAAACTGTAACCAGTTGAGATTGATCTCCAAAGACGGTAAAAAACGTGAAACAGATGTGGCAGATGTTGAGAGTATGTTAAGAATTATTCAAAGTATTCCATCACCAAAGGCTGAACCATTCAAAGTCTGGCTCGCCAAAGTTGGTTATGAACGTCTTCAAGAAACAATTGATCAAGCTGAAGGTTTTAATAAAAATGCTCATGCCGCGAAAAAGGGTGGTACTATTGCTGGTCATGCTCGTAAACAACTTGATAAACAAACTGGTAAAACAGTGATTAGTCCTAAAAATTATTTATCGTCTACTAAATTAAAAGCAATTAAAAAAGGATCACTGAAAAAAAAGTTGAATAGAATCAGCTCATCACTAACCCACATGTTTCAGCGGCTTCAAACATGGGGTTAGTGGACTGACTAGGTGTACCAGTACTAACGTGTGAGTTAGTTTTTCCTTTTGTGGAACCGCATACGCCGTGTTAGGCGATGTGAATTTGTGCCTACCTTTTTTGCCACCGCTTTATAATTTCTTCGATTTCAAGTTGTAATTCTTCAAGGGTTGCCATAGTGATTTATATTAAAGGCACAAATTTCAGTTAACGTTCGCGTGTATGCGATGTTGCGACCGTAGGGAGCAATATGGGTGGAGCGTAGCGGAACCGCATACACGCTGTTATATGATGTCACAGTCGCCAATCAAAAATATTTATTTTCGATTTTTATTGCCCACCGCTTATCTTCAGGAAAGTGCTTATGAAGTGTTGAGCAAAGTTTTGTGCCGTTCTCGATTGCTTTCATATCTTCTTTTGCATAGAGTTGTACTAAAGAAATGTAGCCAGCTTTTGATAATTTTTCGTAAAGAGCTAGCATTATGGCTCCACAAACGGGTATTTTACTGATATTTGCTTTT
>JBAYIY010000016.1 GCA_041665365.1 Patescibacteria group bacterium | reverse complement strand
TTTTTGTGGCCTAGAGTAGAACAACTATTTTTTATTACATCTACTTTCATTCCTTCTTTTAAGAATGGTTTGGCTTCGGAGAAAGTCATAACTAGATTTTATAGTTAGTGAATAAGTCTTTTGAACCACCAGCCCTAACATTTATTTCGCCTAATTTATCCATCAAATCGTTGTGGTTGGCGGTGGTGATTGTGATTACTTCGTTTAGTTTACGTTGAGTTTCAAGTAAATAGTCTACTATGTCTATTAGAGAAAACATAGCTTCTCTCCACTCGTCAAACCCATTTGGCTGAGGGATTGATTTAATTTCCTCTAACTGAGTAGTGGGAGTTTCCTCACTAGGCATTTGGTTTTCCATAATACTCCTTTCTGGGTAATCTACCCTTAAATCCTAATTTACGAAGTTTTTGAGAAATTCTTTGTCTTGTAACTGGTGGTTGTTGCGCCTCTCCGATTTGTCTAAGGGTTAGACCAAGTTCCCTGCTTTCAATTAAGATTTTGTCATCTAACATATTAAAACCACTTACAGTTTGGATTAAATGTATTTACGTGTACCCCCAAATCAAGCAGAGTAATTATGCTTGCCATTTTGTCCCCCAAGATATTCTCGTTTCCATTAGAGTTACGGAAAGACCAACTAAACAGTTCTGGGCGGTGCTTGGTCGCTTCTAATTGCTTTAGTGCCAACCCGTGCCGAGATGAGCAACACTCAAAATTTGGGTTGGCTGGTTCGTTACAGGTTGGATAACCACATTTAATGAATTTCATATCTTTAGTATACACCCTATAATATATTTGTCAATACCCTATATTTTGGCTAGGTTAAGCCCTTTTCTGCTATTTATAAATGACTTGTGGATAAATCGCATTATCTTTTTTAGCTTGGTTTCTGGTTGTATTTTTTTCTCTTTGGGTGAACTAGCAATACCACCAGCCTTATGGTCGCAAGCTATACAGTAGTTGCCATAGAGTCTGTAATGATTCCAAGTGCCTGGGATTGTAGAATCACAAACACAGCACTTGTCTTTTATTCTATTGACGTACTCTTGAGAGTTAAAATTCATAATTAAATACTCCTGTAACCATTAAGATTCTAATAATATCATAATCTTCGCCATACTTTTTATTTAACTCTTTCCATTGAATAGATACTCCTGTTCTTTGTTCGTCTGTTAAGGCACATATAGAGGCCATTAAATCGTTGGCAGGTATTTCCTGAGTCTTGGGAAGCGGTTTTTGCTCACCAATAAACATTTTATAAGAATAGTTATGCTCTGTAACTGCCGAGGTGTGATAGATAGTTTTGGAACTAATATTTGAACAAATAATAGAATATTTATCACGAACAGTTGTTTTAATCGGTTCATTTGGAATAGACGACCCCATACCACTCTGCCCTTGTGGTACTACACCAACTTGAGTTGGTTGGCTAATAGTTGGTTGGCTAAACTGGAATCCTTTATCAGCAGAGATGGACTCAATATCAAGATGATTAAAATCCGTGGCTACTTTAATTGGAGTTCCCAATGTATAATTGATAAAAAATACATCAGCTACATCTTTTACTTGTTTAGCCCAGTCAACTCCATATAATTCAATTGCTAATGCCTCGGTTTCTACCCAACGTAGAGTTCCGTTTTGACCTACCGAGTAGACCTTGGGGTCAGTGGTAATCTTAATTAGGTTTCCTGGTTTATAAGTTACATTACCACCCAAAGGAATACCATATAATTCTTGGTCGGCAATAGTTTGAATACCAATAAAGTCAACATACCAACTCTTAAACACGCTTTCGTTGGGAAAAACGTAGCGTTTGTCGTTGTTGGCGACATAATATACCGAGTCAAAAGACGCTCCCTTGACTAATGTATTGCGTAAACTTGGGGCAGATAATGCAAATAATGGCATTAAAAGCCCTATAATTATTGAGATGTAGTATTTCATAATTGATTAGCTAATGATTTAACCTTGCTTAAATAATCTTGGGCTTGCTTACCACCGCCGTTGTGTCGGGCTACACTTGTCCACCAATCGCTCTTAGCTCCATTTTTTATCATATAGTCTAGTGTCCAGTTAGTTGAGCAAGTAAAAGACTTAGCACACTTCTCACTTACGTTATGGAGTTTAACTCTTATTTGATAATATCCAATACTACTACCACCGTCCCCGATAGCGTGAGCCTTGCCGCCAGACTCCACCGCCACCATAGCAAGTAGTGTACGCCAGCACCTACTAGAGCCACCAAAGCCCTTGAGTTCGCACAGGTAAGCGGTACGTTGTTGCCTAGTAACGTGGTAGACGTTTGGTTGGGTTGTATAGAGTGCTGTGGCTTCTTGTAGGCGAGGTTCTAAATATCCCCCAACAGAACGGTAACTGTTTAGGGTAATAGTGCCAACAGCCACTAACATTATTAGTGTTAGAAGTGCTACGGCCAAATATAGGCGTGTCTTGGTTGGCTTGGCGTATTGGTTGCCACGCCAATGGGTTGAGGTTGAATAAGTTTTGAGCATATTTGTTTTGGTTAGTTGATTAACAATCGTGAGAGCCTAGCCACTAGTGGGCTAAACGATTTTTAATAGGTATACAAGTTATATTAGCGTCAATATAAAATGAACTCTCCCCAAAACTGTTCTTAAAATACTGGTTTTGTTCTTTGGTGGTAAAGCGGAAAAAATCAGAATAATTGGCTAACAAATTAAGTAAGCCAAGAAAATCAGTTTTTCGTTCTATCTCACCACAAACATAAACGTTAAACTTAGTATCAAGCATTTTAAGTGATAGTTTCATATAATTATAGGTTAGCTGATTACGTTTAATGTTCGTTTAATGTTCGTTTAATGTTCGTTTAATGTTCGTTTAATGTTCACTTGACTCTAATAATAAGCTAGTGTAGGATACCGAGAAGTGGTGATAGGTACTCAGACTAGGAGCCTGTATAAGTCTTTCGCTACCACCCACTTCCAGGTAATACTTTAATGATATACCCGCTAGAGATATTTGTCAATAGCCCTACAAATAGCTCAACTTAGCGAAATTAAACCAAACCACTACGTTTGGCTGTTTTTGTTGTTTGAGTAATCCACAGTTAGGTTGTGGATAAGTAAGGAGTGTCTGTCAATTGGGGCTAAGGTTAGCCCATTTTAAGGGTTTTGTAATTAAAAAATGTAGGGTATACAATTAAATTGAGCTAGAAACTCAGTATTTGTCCGTAACGATTCATTGTCTGGTACGTCTTATTAGACAGAATAGACTATAAAACAAAAAGATTTAATTGTCAAACGATAAAATGACTTCTTGGGCTTGAGTTGTTCACAGTTGCCCCAAAAAATGAATAATGTATGGCAAATGCTCGCCTCTTGATTTTTTTCTCTAGATATGCTATAATTACCTTATTAGGAAGTTAATAATGGCTAAAAACAAACATTCAAAACTAGCTCAACAGATTATGCTAAGCTGGTATGAAGTAGAAAGTATTTACGGGCGGCAGAGCCTATAAAAGTAATACAATTGATACAAACGTCAATAGCTGGTACATCACCGCCCAACAATACTTAAATTAGACTTTTTACAACGTAATAACACAGACATATAAGCGGAACTGTCTGTATAAAAAACACGCTTTCTATGATTTTGTTGGTTCTTCCAATTGCCCGCTCTGTCCGCTGACCTGACAACGGGCGACCTCAAGAGCCAATAAGATATAGTCCACGACATCTAGGGGCGTAGATAATGTTGACCAAATCGCCCAAATATAAGACTTAAAGAGTTATTCCCCTGTAACATAGGTCTTAGGGATACTAGGTACTAAGTGGTAGTTATTACTTCATCAAATGGAATATCTTGGTATTGAGGGATATAAAGGTTAGAGAGCGTCTTCAATTATTGACAAATATGAGAAAAGGTGTTGGAGTTAAATTACAATATGACTACTGCAAGTGTGGTGGACAACGGGAAGTAGTGGTTAATTTGGGCGAAGATAATAGGATTTTGGGCTGGAATTGTAAAAGTTGTGGGGATAAACAAGACACTAATCCTAATGAGTATTTGACAATGAGAGAAAAAGATGAGCCAGTAAAAGAAAAGCCATGTGCTTGGGACTTTAGAACCGAGAGAACCAAGCCACCGGAGAAGTATTTACCAACCGAAGGGCATATTTTGGATTATATAATGCAACAACAGTCATTATGACAACCACCACAGCATACTCCCCCATAGTATTTACTAACCTAACCAGTTATACCTATGGCAAAGAGATTGTGTATATGTGCAAGGAAAGCAATTAGTTTTATAGGTGATTTTGGGTGGTGCGGGCGTGATGGGTGCTTGGATTATTTAGCTCGTGAATACGATAAATCTATTAAGAAGTTAATTGATAAATCAAATGGCAGATGTAGGCAGACCAACGGTGATGACAGCCGAGATTGTAGCAAAACTTGAAGATGCTTTTTTAAGAGGACTAAATGATTCAGAAGCTTGTTTTTACGCAAATATCAGTCGCTCGGCATTTTATGATTATATTCAACTAAATCCTGAATTTAACGACAGAAAAGAGCAATTAAAGGAAGCTGTTAAGACAAGAGCTAAACTAAACATAGAACAGGGTATATCTGCTGGTGACAAGCCACTTTCTCAATGGTACTTAGAGCGTAGAGATAAGGATTTTAAGAGTAAGTCAGAGGTTTCTGCTGAGGTTAGTGTATCTTCACTTAAAGACGAAGAAAAAGCTAAATTAAATGAATTATTGTGATAAATAAGAAAGCCCTAGATGTTGTTATCAATGGTAAACCAGCCGAGAGAATCTATTTATGTGAAAAAGACTTTTCACTATTTCTTTGTTATTACTTTACCGAGTACCTAGTATATCCATTTGCCCCATTTCATTATGAGATGTTTGGGGATTTGAAAGATTTAACAGAACGCAAAATAAGAGAACTGGCATGGGTGATGTTTCGTGAAAGTGCCAAGACATCATTTGCCAAGATATACCTGATTTGGCTGATAATTTACAAAAAGAAGAAGTATCTAAACGTAGACTCGTTTGATAAGGCCAACGCTGAAAGCATACTGTTTGATGTAGTAACCTCTTTACAAACAAACCAAAAGATATTAGCTGACTTCGGGGAACTTTATAACCGCAAGCGCGACCCTGACGAGGCTACTATAAAACGGATTAGTAATTTTATAACTAACAATGGCGTTCGTGTTGAGGCTCACTCAACCCAAGAGAGTGTTCGTGGCCGCTTATTCGGTGAGCAACGCCCAGACTTTGTATTACTAGATGACTTTGAAACCTCTAAGACTAAAGACTCACTAGCCTATACACAACAGGTAATTAAGCATATAGACGAATTTAAGGCTGGATTAGGGCCTGAGGCAATAGTTATCTACTTGGGTAACTACATAACAGAACTGGGTTCAATACAAAGTTTAATAGACAGAGCTAAGACTGACACGGGATTAAGGATTCGCATGGTAGGTGTAGAAGATGGCGGTAACGCTTGGCCTGGTAAATATGGATTAACTGACGCTGAAGTAGTGGGTACTAACAAAGTAAGCCTAGAGGATAAAAAGAAACAATTGGGTTCATCTGTTTATTCTGCTGAAATGCTTAATCAACCAATAGACGAAGAAACACAAGAGTTTAGAAAAGAACTGTTCTTAAAAATAGACCAAGATACAGTTGATAACAAAGATACTAGACGGTTTGTTACTATCGACACAGCCATTAGTGAGAAAGCTGAGGCAGACTTTACTGGTGTAGCGGTCAACTATGTAGACAACGAGAACAAGTGGCACTTGATAGCCAAGAGATATAAGTTTTCCCCCAAAGACCTAATTGAATTGTTATTCTCTCTGTATCGTGAGTATTCACCCGAAAAGATAGGTATCGAGAAAACCATTTATTTACAAGTATTTAAGCCGTTTTTAGATGATGAGTGCCGCAAGCGTAATGTATTCTTGCCCATTGTAGAGCTGGAACACGCCCAAGTGAACAAACATACCAGAATTAGGGCGTTACTCCCAAGATACGAAAGTAAGTCTATATTCCACATAACAGGCCAATGTAACGATTTAGAGGAAGAAGCTCTAAGATTTCCAAGAGGAGTACATGATGACGTAATAGATGCCGTAGCTTATCAGATACAAATAGCTGAAGCCCCCATTGGGGAGAACGAGGACTTAATGAGAATCTATGCGAACCGTCAAGAAAGAGCAACCAGTGAACTTGTTTAAGACCAAAAACCAGCCCACCCGTGATATGGAGGCCATATTCACTGAACGTGGCGACCCAGAGTATAGAGCCAAACAAATGATATTAAAAGCTCGTGAGGAGCATTTAGACCATAGCGACCAAGGAATATGAAGATATTTGAAACAATAACTAACGAGATTGATTCTTACCTTAATGGTCAAGTACCAATAAGTGAGGGATATAATTTTTCACAATACAAACTAATCAAGCGTTTGGCTTTGTATGCTAACGGTATTTACCCCAAGGGTAAGATAGACAAACAGGGTAATTACAAATACTGGATTGATATAATTCAACCCCGCATTGACAGCGAGGTAAAGAATATAGATTTTGATACTAAGAATATTATAGCTTACTCGGATTCTGATAAGGATTCAGCGGCTATGCTTTTGATTAACCTTTCCCTAAAAGACTGGTTATCTACCAATGGTCAAGGAGTAGAACTAAATGACGCTATTGAGGAAGGCTCTGGTTGGGGTAATGTGGTGTGGAAAAAGATTAAGGGTGGCTATGAGCGTGTATCTCTAAAAGATTTCTACGTTGTCAACCAACAGGCCAAGACACTAGACGACACACCTGTTATTGAGAAGCATATTTTAACTCAATCTGAATTAAGAGCCAAAAGTGGTACTTGGAATAATAATGTTGACGAAGTGATTAAGAATTGCGGCAACAAGAGCTTTGTTACTATCCCAGGCGGAGCAAGTGAGAGTAAGGAAACGCCCTATTATGAGATTTATGAGCGTAATGGTGAAATAAGTACACAAGCACTTAAAGAAGCCCAGGGCAAGTCTGGTGGAGATGAGAACGAGTTTGTGTTGGCTAGAGTAGTAGTAGCTGGACTTAAAAAGGGTGATAAGGGCGGTAGGTATGTTCTATTTGCTGAAGAATTACCAGGCAAGATGTCTGACTGGTATAAAGAATACCACCGTGGCCGCTACAATGGTCGTTGGTTTAGAACTGGTATTATTGAACTATTACTTGATATTCAAACTCGAATAAATGAAATAAGAAACCAAATAGCTCGTGGCCTAGAGTGGGCCTCTAAAACACTATTCCGTAGTCAAGACAGGATACTTGCCAACAACATATTAACAGACCTTAAAAATGGTGATGTGGTCAAGTCTACCGACTTACAACAGATACCTGTTCGTATGGAAGGCTTAGACCAATTATTAGCCGATGAAGATGCCCTGTTGAAGATGGGGGACAAACTGTGTAACTCCTTTGAAGTAGTAACTGGTGAATCAATGCCTTCGGGTACTCCTTTCCGCTTAGGCTCAATGCTTAACCAGAACGCTAATAAGTTGTTTGACTTTATTCGTGAGAAACTTGGACTTTCGTTGGGCGAGGTATTCCAAGACTGGGTATTACCCGACTTAATGAAGTATCTAAGAACCAAAGAAGTGTTGCGTCTTACTGGCGACCCAGATTTAATGAAGCGTTACTATGAAATGGTGGTCAATGGTTGGTATGTTAAGAACCTAATCGCTCTCCCCCCCCACGGCCCAGAGGAAGCTACCGCATTAAAGGCTCAAAAACTACAAGAGATACAAGCTAAACCAGAACAGTTTATTAAAGTAGAAGATGATTTCTGGGATGGAGTTAAACCCCGTATCAAGGTAGACATTACGGGCGAGGGGGTGTCTTTGCCAGAGGAACTTGAAACGCTTAAAACATTTGTTCAGCTTGAGCAAGACCCAATTAGACGTTCAGCCTTGATTGAGATGGCTATGAAGAAAAAGGGAATTGATGTTAGCCAATTAGCTAAGACACCGCCCCAGCCAGTTCAACAACCACAACAAGAACCTAATCCACAATTAACTGCTAACGCACCAGCTTAATATGTTTTTAAAACCAATGGGTTATCTCAAAAGACAAAAGATGGTAGACGAAGCCGTAGAGCGTAAGGTTAAATCTATGTACCCTAGTGGACTAGCTGCAAGTGCTGGTGGTATGTTGGAACGTAAAAAGATTAGAGCCGAGATGGTGGCCAAATTAACTTCCAAGAATAAGAACTTATTAAAATACTAAATATGAAAGAATTTATTTTTAGTAAATTAAGTGATATACCAAGGGGCAGTATAAACCTTGATGATGAGGTTGGTTTAGAAAATCGTTTTAATAGTGGTAAGACCTTGATAATTTTTACAACAGATGACGTTGTGTTGGGGCAAGATGGTGGAGGCGCATTACCAATGTTCATTGATTTAGAAGATTGGAGAAATATAAATATCATGGCTCAACTTAGGGTTTATGCTAATAATAAATTACAAGAATATGTTGCTACTAAAATATCTTAAAGAGATTTATAATTTTGACATTATTAAATATCTAAAGGTCGAAATAATGAGTTTATTTAATCATTTACCACACAAAACTATGGCATACGACAAATCATACTACGAACAAAAGCTACAAGTTGTAAACCAACGATATATTAAGAGGTTGGAAGACACTATTATTAGTCTTACTAACACCCTACAATCATTTTTAACCGACAAACAGGTATTGGTTGAGGAATCACAAGAGATAGTTGCTCACATCAAAGAGCAAGAAAAGCTAGCCGAAGAAAAGAAAGAGGAACCTAAGCCAGAAGAAAAAGCTTAATATGCTTACTGAAACAGCACTTAAACTCAAAAAGGTATTACAAGGCGAAATATACGCTGACCTTGTTAAGTGGCTTGTTTTACAGATAACAGATATGCGGGACATCAACAATGTCCGCCACTGTTCTAAAGCTGCTGACCAAGCTGTTGAGTTAAAGGCTCAAGTAAAAGCATACGAAAGACTTCATGGTATCTTCTCTGAGATTATAGAAGTACCAAACATAAAAGACCCATTATCGCCCCCCGACCCATCTCTATATGGACTGGGTAAAGAAGATATAGAAAAGTAGATTAACAACTCGAAAGCCCTGCTCATTGGTGACACCCTTCTGGTTGTCATCTGTTTCCGAGCAGGGGGCAGATGATGACTAGAGTGGTGTCAGTAATGACACCGCTTTTTTAATTAAGATTTAATTAACCAAGCAAATATATGGACAATGTCCAAGAAAAAGTTGAGGAACTTGAAAATCCTACACCCGAAGCCATACAGGCTGAGGAAAAAGCCCTTACGCCAGAAGCTGAGGAGAAAGTACGCTCTCAAGTAATTGAGAAATACGGACTTGACCCAGACTTACAGGCAGACCTTATTGATTCACTGGTAAAAGATAAGGTGGAGGAACACAAGAGATTTAGTACCGCTGTTAAGCAAAAGCGTTCATGGCGAGAAAAAGCTCTTAAACAACCAGAGGTCAAGACTGAAGTGAAAACCGAAGTTAAGGCCGTTGATGACTCTCTGATAAGTCAGAAGGTCGCTGAACAGTTAGACCAACGGGACTTAGAATCCCTTGAGCTATCTGATGAGATAAAGAGTGAGATAAAAAACTATGCGAAACTTAACAATATCTCCGTCAAGGTGGCGGCTCAATCCGATTACATTGGTTTCTTAAAGACCAAGGCGGCAGAGAAAGCCAAAGTTGAGGGCGCTGGTATTGGGGGAGTTCGCAAAACACAGCCAACAAAAGACTTTAGCGATAAAACTCCTAACGATTTCGACTTGTCTACTGAAGATGGTCGCAAAGAGTGGGAAGAATACAAAAGGTGGCAAAAGTCACAATAGGTCGATTAGTTAAAGTGTTGGCTGCCTAATCAAATAATAGAAATATAAAATTATGTCAAATCAATTAGGCAATGGCGTATTCAATCCCGCATTTTGGAGTAACGAAATGCAAGTCGTTTTCTTCAAAGAGAACGTGGCATTGGCACTCGCCAACACCGAATTGCGTGACCAACTTTCAGTTGGTGATGTAATTCACAAGCCGTATCGCTCACGCCTTCATGTGAAAAACTACACTAAGGGCTCTGACATTACGGTATTCGATGTGTCTGGTACAGACGAATATCTGACCGTAGACACCACCAAGATTGTTCCATTTTACGTGGATGACTTGGACAAAATACAAAACAAGTGGGATATGGCAACTAAGTTTTCTGCCGATGCCCAAAGACTCTTGAACAACGTACTAGAACAGGCTGTATTGTCTGAATACTCGAATGCTTCGTCAAATGTGTATTTGGCTGATATTGGTGGTTCTGGTGCTACAACTGCTATTCCGTTGACTACTGCTAACGTACAGAACGTCTTTACTGCGGCTTCCCGCAAATTAGACCAACTGGACATTCCGCAGGGTCAGCGCTTCGCAGTTATCGGCCCTCGTGCTTTGGAAGTTCTACGCTTGCAAGGTGCTGGTCGTGAAACAGGAGTTGGTGATGTGGTACAGGAAAATGGTCGCATTGGAAACCGCTTTGGTTTTGAGTTGTATTACTCTAACAATGTTCCTTTCACCGCTACATTAACCACTTCGGCTGCGATTGCTAACGCTGAAACAGTTACTATCAACGGCTGTACCTTTACATTTAAGGATGCGGCTGCTGTGAACGCTGGTGAAGTATACTCTGGTGGTTCAGACGCTGATACAACTACTCAATTGGTAGCCGCTATCAACGCTTGTTCTACTGGTGTACAGGGTACGTCTACTACATATATTCTTCCTTCGGAAGCTAATATGTGGAAGATTACCAAGGCTGGTATTGTGGCAACTGACGCTACTACCTCGATAACCTTGGTTGGTTACGGCGACATCGCTGTATCTGGAACTATGGGTCAGGCTGCTAACGTTTGGTCTGCTCAACAGCAACACTTGGTATTCGGTATGAAGGGTGCTACTGACCTCGTGGTTCAGAAGTCCCCATCTGTCGAGTTCCGTGTAGCTGAAAAGCGTTTGGGTAAGTATGTCTATCCGTGGACTCTCTACGGCAAAAAGACCTTTACCGACATGAAAGACGCTTTGGCTGTTGCTCACCTTGACGCTTCAAGCTGGACATAAAGATAAAATTATTCTTTGGCGGCTTCTTATTCAGCAAACCGCCCCCCTTCGGGGGAGAATAATTACCCCAATATATGTTAATTGGTCGTCCCAAGGGATACAAGTGTTCTAAAGAAACTAAGAATAAAACCAGTGAAACGCTAAAGAGGTTAAAAATTAAACCACCGTTAACAATAATTCGTGGAGAAAATCATTACAACTGGAGGGGTGGAATAACGCCACAAAAAAAGAAAATTAGAAATTCTTTAGAATATAAACTTTGGAGAACTGCGGTATTCACAAGAGACAATTATACCTGTATATGGTGTGGAGATAATAGTGGTGGCAATCTGGAAGCTGACCACATTAAACCATTTGCTCTATATCCAGAACTTAGATTCGCCATAGATAATGGTCGTACTCTTTGTAAGAATTGTCATAGAAAAACAGATACTTGGGGTAAAAATATAATTTAATCTGAGGTAAGAGTTCTCTTTTTAAGAAACTCCTACAAAAGGACAATAAAATATGAGTAAAGTATTAAATCGTTCACTCAAGTTATGTGGCGAGGATAGGGTGGTTGGAGCTTCGGCTACTTCTATTACTGTCTTAGAATATGACTCAAGTGATAATATATTGCGAGCCAAGGGAGCTACGGTTCCTACTGACGCAGACGCTGGCTATGCTGCTGGGTGTACCTTTATTGATACATCTAGTGGCGTAGGTACTACCTATTATGTCAACGAAGGCTCGGCTACCTCTTGTGATTTCAATGTGTCTGCTGGTTCAACTGGCGATATTACTGAAGTTGTGGCTGGTGCTGGTCTAACTGGTGGTGGTGCTTCGGGCTCAGTAACATTAACTGTGGCTAACACAGATGGTAAAATTACTGTCGGTGCTAACTCGATTGATATTACCGCCGCCTCGTTAGTAAATGCTGACGTATCGCTTACTGCTGCTATCGCTTATTCTAAGTTAGCTGTTTTGACTTCAAACAAGTTATTGGCTGGTGTAAGCAACGTAGCAACCGTTTGTGCTGTGGCTGGTGATGTAACAATGACCGCTGCTGGTACTGACGCTACTTTCGCTATCGCTTCTGGTGTTATCGTCAATGATGACGTAAATGCCTCGGCTGCTATTGCTTTTAGCAAATTAGCTGCCCTTCCTTCCGCTCAACTGCTTGTTGGTTCGGCTGGAAACGTAGCTACTGCTGTTGCAATAACTGGCGACGTGGCTATTACCAATGCTGGTTTAACAACTGTAACCGACTTAACTATTGCGTCTGAGGCTGAGGGCGATATCCTTTACCGCAACGCTACTGGTTGGGTTCGTTTGGCTAAACCAGGTTCTGCTGGTTACTTCTTGCAAGGTGGTACTGCCCCAGCTTGGAGTATTCCTTCTGCTGGTGCTGCTTCCTCTATCGTAAATGGTGCAACACTATCTGACGCTGGTGCGTTAGACGCAACTATTACCTTCACTACCCAAACTGTTGGTGGCGCAAGTGTGGTTGTTCCTGACTTCGCTGCGGCTTCTGCTTTCACGTTTGCTTTCTTAACAAAGGCTCAAACGTGGTCTGCTAACCAAACTGTCCAATACGGTAACTTACTATTGGGCGACAACGACAACGGTCAAACCCTTCAACTTCTCGTTAATGAGAACATGACTGGTAACAAGACATTGACGTTGAAAGTAAATGACACTAACCGAACAATCGACATCAAGGGTGATGTAACTCTCTCTGGTGCTCTATTGACCGTTGGTGATGACTCTGTAACCTTCACTACTACTGCTGCGACTGATGTTACGCTTCCTACAACTGGTACGCTTGCTACGTTGTCGGGTGCTGAAACATTGGCCTCAAAGACATTGACACAACCAAAGATTGTTACCACTGGCTTTATTGCTGATGGTGGTGGAGATGAGTTCTTAACATTTGTTGAGTCTGGTACTCCAGTCAATTATGTTGAGGTTCAAAACGCTGATACTCTTAATGCCGCTGTGGTAAGAGGAAATGGTAGCGATGCTGCTGTTGACTTAAAACTCTACGGTAAGGGTGTTGGTAGGGCGTACATTTGCGACAGTGCTGACCCAACAATAAAAGTTGGATTTGACATTGACGCTGCCACTACTGGCAAAACAATGTTGCTCTTGTCAACTCACACTGATGACAGAACACTAACTCTGCCTAACGCTACCGACACCTTGGTTGGTAAGGCTACGACTGACGTATTCACAAACAAGTCGTTTGATTGTGATGGTACTGGTAACGTATTAACCAACGTCAACGCTACCGAGCTTGACCCAGTTGGTGATGGTGCGACTACTATTCCGTTCATTATCTCAAAGACGGTTGCTAACTTGGCGGCTGCTGGTACAAACATTATAGCCACTCACCCCAAAATGAGGGTGGCTGACTGTTGGTTTGTGTCTTCAAGTGCTGACACCGGAACCCTAGCTGTCCATGTTGGACAAGTTGGTTCTGTTGGAGCTTCAATCGTTACGGCCATGACTATTCCGGCTGATGATATGCAAGTAACACGAGCAGACGAAATTGATGACGCTGCTTGGGATGTTGCTGCTAACGCTGGTTTGGTTGCGGTTGGTGATGGTGGTGCTTCAGTTGATGGAACTGTATACGTTCTTTGCTACCGCATAGACTAACAATTCCTAGTTCTTTTGGTGGTTTCTTGTACAAGTAAATCACCCCCCCTCGGGGGTAATTATTAACCCAACTATATGTTTTCACACCAAAATATCACGTTAGCTGCACCGACAACCACAGTTGTTAAAACTGGCTCTGGTTCACTACACGCCATTACGATAAACAAAGCTGCTGCGTCTGCTATAATTGCCATTTATGATGGTATTACTGCGGCTTCAGGAAGTCTTATTGGCACAATAACAATGCCTGGTACTCTTTTGGCAAGCCAAGCAACCTTGATTTATGATGTGTCGTTTGCTGAGGGCTTAACTATCGTTACAACTACCGCACAAGATATTACAGTAAGCTATAACTAATTATGGCGTGGTCTAATCAGGCCAAATCTTCTTCTGTTTTTGCTAACGGAAGTAAAAATTCATCATCTTTCACCAACCAAGGTCTTGGTGCGTCTTCTTTTTCTAATCAAAGCAAGAGTTCTACCTCGTTTGATGGTGGGGCAAGTTACTTGTTAAAAGAAGATACGTTTTTCCTTTTACTGGAAGATGGATTTAAGATTCTGTTAGACCAGTCAACGAACATTAAATCGCTCCCTACATGGGCGAACGCAACTAAGAATTAGCGATTAAATTTGTGGCAGATACTAAAATATCACAACTAACTACCTTATCACCAGTAGCTGATGACGATTTGATTGTGGTCGTGGATATTTCAGACACCACGATGGCTGTTACTGGGACTACCAAGAAGGCTGTTAAAACAGAATTAAAGGGTAATACGGGAGCTACGGGAGCCGCTGGTGCTGATGGTGACGACGCTTATGTTTACATAGCATACGCCTCTGATTCAAGTGGTACTGGATTTACCACGACTTTTAATTCTGCCCTTGATTATATTGCTATCAAAAACACTACAACCGCTATTGCTGTACCCCAAGCGTCTGACTTTACTGGACTATGGAAAAACTACAAAGGAACTACGGGTTCAGCGGGAGCTACGGGTTCAGCGGGAGTAGACGGTAATGATGCTTATGTTTATATTGCTTATGCCTCAGATAGTTCAGGTACAGATTTTACAACCACATTTAACGCTTCATTAGATTACATAGCTATTAAAACAACCACGGTTGCTATTCCCTCACCCTCTGCGTCAGACTTTACTGGTTTATGGAAGAATTATAAGGGTGCAACAGGCTCAACCGGAGCTACGGGTGCGGCAGGTGTGGTTCAAACAATCGGTATTACAACGGCTAATGGTGTGTCTGGTTCTTCCAGTGGTGGAGCAGACCCACGATTAACTGTTTCTTTGGGTGCTATAACACCTAGTACAGTAAATGCCCTAACACTTGCTTCTCAAGCTGTTGGTTTTACTATTGCTGGTGGTACGACATCTAAAACCCTGACAGTCCCCCTAGATGCTTCGGTGTCGGGAACTAATACTGGCGACCAAGTTGTTCCAGCTAATGAGGCTGGTTCAGCTAATAATTTTTTAACAGCCTACAACTCAACTACTGGTGCGTGGACAAAAGCTCAACCCACTTGGGCTAATATAGACAAAACAGTTTCTGATATTGGTGATTTGAATTTACGTTCCCATACCTCACTTTCTGATATTGGCTCTAAAACACACCTTCAAATAGATTCGTTTATTGAGGTTACTGTTCCTGCTACTTATCAAACTAAACTCACCAACTCAGCTGGCCTAGCGGCTGCCCTCTCAGATGAAACTGGTACAGGTTTTGCTGTTTTCAGCACAGCCCCTAATTTTGATACCGACATTACTTTTACTAAAGAAGTTGGCCATACTATATCGGTAGATAATTCTACTACTACTAATGTTGTCGGTGGAGACCTTACACTTAGAGCTGGTAATGGAAATGGAACTAACACTGGTGGAAGTTTAATAATTTATGCTGGTGATGGAGATAATCTTACGGGTACTGGTGCTGGAGGTGAGGTTTCCATCACTGGTGGTAGTGGCGGGGGAGTAACTGGGGCTGGTGGGGGCGTACAGGTGTTTGGTGGTGGTGCTTCGGTAGAGGGTGCTGGTGGCACTTTAGAAATTGGCGGAGGGGATGCTAATGGTGTTGGTAATAATGATGGTGGAAATATCTATTTTTATTCTGGGGTTCCAACTGGAGCTGGTGCAAATGGAAGGTTTAGATTTTTTGAACCAACGGCCCTTTTTTCTGGTGATTTAGATTTTACCAGCATCAATACTTCCGACAAAACCTTCACCTTTCAGAATCAAACTGGTACCGTAGGTCTGCTTCAGAATAAACTTTCAGAATTCGCCGCCACAACTTCAGCCGAGTTAGCTGGAGTGATAAGCGATGAAACCGGAAGCGGTGCTTTGGTATTTGGTACAGCACCAACTTTTACCACCAATATCTCTGTACCCATAGTTAAGCCAACCGCCGATTCCACTACTGCTATTCAAATTAACAAAGCAGACGGAACGACTAATGTTTTGAATGTAGATACGACT
>JBAYIY010000015.1 GCA_041665365.1 Patescibacteria group bacterium | reverse complement strand
GGTTCGGCACCTCGATGTCGGCTCGTCGCATCCTGGGGGTGAAGAAGCTCCCAAGGGTTTGGCTGTTCGCCAATTAAAGCGGCACGCGCGCTGGGTTCAGAACGTCGTGAGACAGTTCGGTCTCCTGTCTGCTGTGGGCGTAGAATATTGCGTAGTCACTTCTCTAGTACGAGAGGACCGAGAAGTACGACCCTCTAGTGTATCGGTTGTCCTGCCAAGGGCATTGCCGAGTAGCTATGGTCGGTTAAGATAAGTGCTGAAAGCATCTAAGCACGAAGCTGTCTACAAGATTAGTATTCATAGACTCCTTATAGACCATGAGGTTGATAGGCTGTAGGTGTAAGTTCCGTAAGGAATTGAGCCGAGCAGTACTAATAAGTCATTTCATCTCGACATATTGTCAGTGTGTTTTTTGTACACTAAATTTCAATCGCTTGATCAAATAAATTAATTTCAAGGTAGTGTTCTCGGTGTCCTGAGCGAAGGGGTCCCACCTGATCCCATCCCGAACTCAGCAGTTAAGCCCTTCAGCGCCGATGATACTTAACGGGAAAGTAGGCCGATGCCGAGAACAGTGCCTTGAAGTAAGTAAAAGAAGTGTTGACTGAATCAAATTATTCAAGTAGACTTTAAAAGCTAAATAGTAAAGTTAAGTTAGTGTTATGGCAACCAAGTTATATATTGGTGGACTCGCATATCGCACCACCAACGATGGCCTGAAACAGGCTTTCGAACAAGCAGGAACCGTTGTTTCTGCGACAGTGATTATGGACAAGATGACCAGTCGCTCCCGCGGCTTCGGCTTCGTCGAAATGGGCTCTGATGAAGAAGCTCAAGCAGCTATCTCCATGTGGGATGGTAAAGAACTGGATGGCCGACGCCTGAAAGTGAATGAGGCTCGTCCGATGGAAAATCGTCGTCCGTAGATAGATTTAAATTCATCATCAACACAACCTCGCTACGGCGGGGTTGTTTTGTTTTTTATAGAACAATGTAACAGTGACTAAAAGTAAAAAAATTGATACACTGACTTGGAACTATAGCAGGTATCTATGAAAAATAGGACAATAAAACAAAAATTAGTCAAAACCATTATAGTAATTGGGTTTGTGTTTGGTGCCGTCTCAGTCACTGGCTCATATTTTTATCTACAAAACTTTTTAACTAAAGATCGAGTTGAGTATGTGTTGCGTATTGCCAGAGAACAAGCCGGTGAAACAAATGCCGAGTTTGATTATTATAGGTTATTTTCCAAAATGCTTGGCACAAACACTGTGCTCGAACAATATCTAACCGAACCAAGTGATGAACATCGCATGGTAGTTGACGGCCTACTCAATAAATATGCAATAACAGATAAAAACATTTTATCTATCTATGTGCTGGATAAATCTGGACTAACGCTTGTCTCTACTGATAAAACATTTATCGGAAATAATTATGGGTTTCGTGATTATTTTCAATCAGCTATCAGAGGCAATCCACTGGTAACTTCTGCCATAGGAGTAACAACTAATCAATTTGGATATTATTTTTCTTATCCTATACAGCAAGCCAACAATGATGCAATTGGAGTGGTGGTTATTAAAGTAAGCGATGATTATATAAATAATAAATTGTATGAAGGTGAATTAGTAAAAGGTAATACACTTATGCTGGTTGATGGTGACAGTGTTGTCATGGCTAGTAGTCGACCGGAAAGAATATTATCTAGTTTAGGTCCATTAACTGCTCTCGAAAGAACCAAAGTTATTCAGGACAACAAATTTAACGGACACAAAATTGAAACGCTGCAATATGGTGCAGTAAAAGATATTATTACAAATTATCAAGCACCACAGTCAATTAAAATAATGGACGAAATAGACGGTGAAGAGGAAGTAGTTTATATAGAAAAATTAAAGGATATACCATATTATTTAGTGACAGAAATAGGCATGGAAGATGTAGTTCAATCTGTGGGTCTAACAACCGCAGGTGTGAGTATAGTTATTGCATTAGGTTTTTTGATTTTTTTTCTGATTAGTTATCGTATAGTTAGAGTTTTTTTATTACGCCCGATTAAAATGTTTACTGACAATATCAATGAAATTAGTACAGGGAATTTTTCCAGTCGCGTTAATATTAACACGGGCGATGAATGGGAAAGTTTGGCTAATACCATAAATACAATGTCTGCCAAAATAGAGAACTATTATAGTGATTTAAATATAGAAATAAATGTTAAAACGAAAGAATTGAAAATTAATAATAAAAAATTAGAGGAACAACAAATGGCCATTTTAAATATTTTAGATGATGTTGAGCGAGAGAAAGAAAAATCAACTAAATTGGCGGAAGAACTTCAAAAATTTAAATTAGCCGTTGATAATGCCTCTGATTATATAATAATCACAGATCCTGAGGGTACGGTATTATATGTCAACAAAGCCGTCGAGAGAGTTACTGGTTATACACCTAAAGAAGTAATTAATAAAAAGGCCGGCACGTTATGGCATAGCCCAATGCCGCAGAAATTCTATGAAAAATTTTGGGATACAATAAAAAATAAAAAAAAGGTTTTTATTGGTGAGCTTACTAATAAACGTAAAAATGGTGAATTATATCAAGCTGAGATATCGATTGCTCCGATTTTAGATGATAATACAGACATTAAATTTTATTTAGGTATTGAGCGAGATATTTCTGAACGCAAAATCGCCGAGAAACAAATTAATCAAACATTAAAAGAATTAGCAGCTGATAAAGCCAAAGATGAGGCTTTATTTGCCAATATCGCCGATGGTATTGTTTCGACGAATCAAGATGGTATCATCACTATGATAAATGATTCGGCTTTAAACATGCTTGGGTACAGTAAACAAGAGTTAATGGGAAGGCCGGTTACTACAATGTTTAAGTTGGTGTATGAAAATGATGAAATGGTGTCGCTCCAGGAAAGACCAATGATGTTAGCGCTGACAAATGGTACAAAAACAAAAACACCCATTGGTACAGTTTACTATTATAAGCGCAAAGATGGTACAAAATTTCCTGTTAATATTATAGTAACTCCATTTATTTTAAATGGAAAAATTGTTGGAGTGATTGAGGTATTTCGTGATGTTACTTTAGAGACTAATGTTGATCGCATGAAAACGGAGTTTGTATCATTGGCCTCGCACCAATTGCGCACCCCACTGTCGGCCGTTAATTGGTATGCCGAAATGTTGTTAACGGGTGATGCCGGAAAATTAAAGCCGCAGCAGAAGGAGTTTGTTGATGAGATATATAAAGGTAACCATAGAATGGTTGAATTAGTAAATGCCTTGTTGAATGTATCACGTATTGAATTAGGGGTGTTCGCGGTAGAGCCAGAAATGGCCGACCTGAAAGAAATTACAGAAACTATCTTTGATGAACTCAAACCAGCTATCAAGCAAAAGAAAATGAAAGTTACTAAACAATATGATGCAGCGCTAGGTAAAATTAGTTTAGACACAAAACTTTTCCGGATTGTACTACAAAATATTTTAACTAATGCAGTAAAATATACAGCTGAAAAAGGACGTATAAATTTAATTATGAAAAAAAGAGCCAGAGATATATTATTCAGTGTGACTGATAATGGTTATGGCATACCACAAAAAGATCAATCTAAAATCTTTACCAAAATGTTTCGCGCTGATAATGTTCAAACCAAGGATACATCCGGTACTGGTCTTGGACTATATATTGCCAAAGCCATTGTTGAGCAGACTTGTCATGGTAAGATTTGGTTTGAATCAAAGGAAAATAAGGGGACAACTTTCTATTTTACTATACCTTTGGCTGGAATGTTAAAAAAAACCGGTAACAAAGCATTAGCATAAAAATATTTTATATTAATAATTAAAATATGATAATAAAAACACATACAATACTAATTGTTGACGACGAGAAATCATTGCAGTCTGTTCTGAAAGCTAAACTAATTAAGGAGAATTTTTCCGTACTTGAAGCCGCCAATGGTAAAGACGGGTTAGATTTGGCAATATCCAAAAGGCCAGATTTGATTTTACTCGATCTGATTATGCCGATCATGGATGGTATGACTATGTTGATGAAACTGCGTAAGGATGCCTGGGGAAAAACCGCTCGGGTTATAATATTGACCAATCTAACTGATTCAACCAAAGTTGACGAAGCCAAGAAACATAACTCATATGAGTACTTAATAAAGTCCAATTGGAAAATGACTGATTTAGTTAATAAAATTCATGAGTGTTTGAAGTCATAATTGTGAAAGAGACAGTATAGGATTATTATAAATCAGACAATTATTTGACAAAAAAATGACAATAATATATCATAAGCAATATGGAACAAACAGTACCTGAAATGAGAGATAATGTTAGGATCGCCACCCGAGATTTTGTACGAAGTTTTTCTACTATTAGTAAACGACCAACGGTTCGTCGGTATGTAGTCATGAATCATGGTCGGGCTCTGGGTATATTTACTCCAGTTCCAGTGCAACAGAAAGATGATGAAGAGTGGTGGAAGGAATATGAAGATATGGAGCCATTGAAAGAGCCAAAAAAATTTTTAACTCTCAGTGAATTAAGAAAAAAATATAGTTTTCGTAGTGGTGAGAAACATTTAAGCCAACGCATTGATGAAATTGTCTATGGGGTCAAACGTTAATTCAGTATTGGTTGATGCCAGCGTTTGGGTTGCCTATTTTGATAAAAATGATGTGCTTTATTACAAAGCAGGAAAGTTACTAGACAGAACTGAAGACAAGGTGCGCATATTAACAGATTATGTTGTGCAAGAAGTTATTACGATTTTTTTATATAAAAAACAACCGCAGTTAATTCAAGAATTATTAAACATCATTCAGCACGATAATACAGAAATTATTAGTGTTGAAAGTGTTTTTTTAAACTCACTAATGACCTTTATTAAAGAACAAAATTATCAACCAAAAATGTCATTAACTGATTGGTCATTAGTATTTCTAGCGGGTGAACTTGGTTTGCCTTTATATACCTTTGATAAACAGTTGCAAAACACTCATCGGCGCCTAGACAATACCCCCCAATTTGACTAGTATAACCAGGCCGTGGCACTGGAGAGGTGGCAGAGCGGTTGAACGCGGCGCTCTCGAAAAGCGCTATACCTGCAAGGGTATCGAGGGTTCGAATCCCTCCCTCTCCGCCAGACTACGTTCCTCAGCAGCTTCGGGACTTCGTCTGGCAGGCCAGACGTAACCTTAGTGCAGTCTGGCAGGCCAGTACAGCATGTAATAATATTTAATATGTGGTATGTCTATTTTCTTAAAAGTCAAGTAAAAAAGAATTGGGTTTATGTTGGTTCAACCAATAATCTCAATCGAAGATTAAAGGAACATCAGGCTGGAGAATCACTAGCTACCAGGCCATATCTTCCTTTATATATTGATGCGTTTATAGGTGTTTATACAGAACAGAAAGCACGAGAATTAGAAAAATATCTTAAAGTAGGTTCTGGCAAAGCAATTTTAAAAAAGAGAATTTTAACTGACGAAGCACCAAGTCTGCTTGGGGCGTAGTCAGTCCCTCCCTCTCCGCTAAAAGTGCTATAATAACGGCATGAATAAATCATTTTACATTAATGATCACTTCTTTAAAGACTGTCCAGACTTTCTTGAGAATATAATGTTATCAATTCCAGCGTGCATTAAAGTTTTTAATGCGAAGCATGAACTGGTTTATATTAATGCCTGGGGAATTAGAGAACATTTTATTCACTCGGAAGACGAATTTAGAAAATATGATCATATAAATACAGTAATTGAGAGAGATCAACCAAGAATACTTCAAGCATTTAATGATGCATTGAATGGGAAAATAAGTCATATAGATTTTGGACATGTGCCTGAAAAATCAAAACATAAGTGGTGTTATTCTACGATATCGCAACTGGTGGTGAGCAATAGCGAAAAAAAATATGTACTATTTTCATCAGTTGATTTTACCGTTTATAAAGAAGCGGAAATAGAAGCAATCAAGCAAGCCAACATGTTTCGACTATTATTAGATTCAGCTCCATTGTGTATTAAATGGTTTAATAATAAAGGGGAACTATTATCCGTGAATAAAGGAGCTCGCGAAGAGCATTTTTTAGAAGGTAAAACAGAACAAGACATTCAATCCTGGAATTATTGGGAAAGTATTGATAGTAAGTATCATAATGACGTGAAAAAATTCATGCATGATGCCTTAGTTTTACACAAAACTACGTCTTTTGATATGAAGCATGCACCCGGTACCTCCAGAGGTTTATGGTGCCGATCAGTTATTTCTCCGATTGTCGGTGCTGATGGAAAGGTTGAGTTTGTTCTTTTCTTGTCTCAAGATATTACCGAACAAAAAAGTTATATTCAAAAGCTAGAAACACTGAACCAGTTCATGGTTGACAGGGAACTAAAAATGGCTGAGTTAAAAAAAGAGATAGAAATATTAAAAAAATCCACCAATATTAAAGCGTAGTGTTTTTTAATTTCTCTATTTCCGCTATAATTTTTATGCTTCTTTCACTGCTAATGGAAAAAATGATAAAACCAAATCTCGGAAAATCCTTGAATTAGCCATACCAAAATTATAGAAAGAAAAAAAGAGTTGTTTGATCGTGTCATTTATGATACGATTACGACCTAAAAATGATACGATTTAATTTTGGATTGATGTAATTGTTATAAATATGCTAAGTAAAAACGAGCCAAAAGGTATTCAAGTTCCAGGTGCACAAACTGCAGAAACTGAAGAAATTGATGTTGAAAAAGTCAAACAAGAATCCTACGATAAATTCAAAAGGCAATTTATTCTGGAAAAGGTTATTCCGTATGCAGAGAAATATGATTATACAAAGTTTAGTGACAATGATTTTATTACCGGATTAAGAAATATCAAAGAAGCCTATCATTTTGAAAATGATACATTTAATGTGGACATAGATAGTTTTTCAATTCAGGAATTAGAGCCCTTATGGAAAATGGTTGATGGCTATCTCAATCGGCGTTTATCAGCTAGAGATAAACAGGCCAATTTAGTGGAGTCAGAAAAAATTACTTCCGGCAAATGGGTATATTTACCAGATGGTAGATTAGTCGCCAAAGCAAAAAATCCGTGTGTGCTCGGTGGAGTCCATGGTGATGAAACCACACTGCCAAAGGACATGGAGAAAGCCTTAGCTTCACAACGAGCTCCAGTAATGTCACTAGACGAAAAACTTGGGTATAGTAATTGGCAAGTGAATACACCGGCCTACGAATTACATGTGCGTGGGTTACCCATGAGTGATATGAATCGAACTGGGATTGCTGATGAAGGAACTAGACAACAAAAAGAAACAGTCATTCAGGCTATGGGTCAATATGGTGAACCATTTTTGCTAGATTGTCATAATGATAGAAATGTTACAGATCCAATAGCGTATATAGCAGATATAGGTGATGTTGAACATAAAATTAGTTTAGCCGCTGAATTAGGATTGAGTCGAGTAATTATTGTGTCGGCCGAAGCCATGACAGGCAGTATGGTAGAATCATTACGAGCCATAAAACCAAACAGTGATGGTATGACAGTAGAAGTGAGTAGCACAGATACTAGTGGAACGTCAGCCAAAATAGCTTTACGTTTTTTACAAATGTCCACAGTGCTAAATAATCATCGTCCCAGTGCTGGGGTACAAATATTGTATGAATTTCAAACCACGTTTTTGCCACCTCAAACTGACTTAAAAGTATTCAAGATGGAGTTAATTTCTGAAGATCAATTAGGCTTGAATGAAACCGCACATTACACTGTAATTGATGGTAAACCGTTTAAAATCACTAATGTTCAAAATATACCCCTTACCGAAGAAGATAAAAAATTATTCTAACTAACTAATCATTATTACTTATGAACAAACAATTATTAAAAGATACCTTGGGCTGGGGGTTTATACTTTGGTTAATTGGCTATGCACTTGGTATAGTACTATTTTTTATGGTACCACCAGAAATATTGGGCTGGGTGATAATGCCAATTGGTATAGCCATAACTTTATTAATATTATTTAAAAAAATTAAGAGCCAAGATTGGATGCATTATGTTTGGCTAGCAGTGAGTTGGACAATAATTGCCATAGTATGTGATTATCTATTACTGGTTAAATTATTTCAACCAGCTGATGGGTATTATAAATTAGATGTCTATATTTATTATGCTGTGACTTTTGTTTTACCATTATTGGTTGGATGGTATAAAAAAGCCAAGTAATTAATTATGAGCTCTCGTGAAAGATCGTTATTTCTAAAACCCACCTTGGAAGGAGCTCCACGGTCAGCGGATGAATCAATTTTTTCGACTCCACAATTGGTTGAAGCGGCCGATGTCGTGGTAAGATATCAAGATAAAGATACAAATTCAGAGCAACGGAGGGAGTTAGTGCGAAATTTAGCACAAGAACTAATTTCACAACCGTACAAATTAGTGGAGTTGCTCGATGCTATTGCCATGTTGCAAGCTGTACAAGAGGGGTCAACCTATCGCGGAGCCAGTGAGCTTCAAACTCGATTACTAGAACAATTAAATAAAGTAAAAATTGAACCATTTCCACCTGAACCAGCCGTTATTGAACAATGGTTAACAATAAGTAGTGACAGCCAGGTTTATGGCCAAATGGCGGATCGCGTATTAACTGGCTTAGTTGAGCGGTGTAAAGATAGAAAAACTCTCGTTAATTTATTATTTCAGTTGGCTAGTGTTGGGCTGCCCAGTAGTAATCAAAAAATGGCTGATAAAGTTTTTTTAATTCTTTGTGGAGAAACATCTGTTATTCCAGCAGATTCACCCAAGCTCATAGAACTTACTTTAGCTAACTATGATCTAGATGACGATGTGGTTAAGAAAGCTATGGATGTTGATAGTGCTGTTAACATTAGTGGAGCTAATCGGCATCCTGAAGCGGTACAAAGAAGAAATGACAGAGCCATCAAACTAATTTCTAAGCCAGAAGCCATACAATATATTAGGTTTATAAGTGAAAAATATCCAGAGCGTTTTAATGCTATAGCAAAATATTACGCACAAGCTGAAGGAGAATTTGGAACATTACAGGTAACAACTAATAGCGATAGTACAAATAAATTTCCTCTCAATTTAATATACAATAATCCCAGTCAATTGCGCATGTGGGCCAATGAACAGTTGGCTACCGCTATGGAAATTGACAGCGGTCAGCCAAGTGTTAGTTATAATTTTCCAACCGGAAGTGGAGTATTGGTAGGAGATAGTAATACGGCTTCATTCATAAAGAAAAAATATGCCGAACCAGTTCCACCGGAACAACCACCACTTGAGGCACGGTCATATTGGACTACTTTGAGCTATCTGGCTCCAGCCGAAAGTCAGACACCAGAAATGCGCACAAAATTAATCGAACGTAATGAGAAGTTGTGTAATGAGATTCGTTTTTACACTCGTTCATTGCTAAGCCCAAGAGGTGATTTAGTTGAAGTCACAGATGCAGCGGTACTTGATTTGGGGTTTACGCAAATTCTATATCAAATGGATTCTAAAAATAAACGTGATACAATTATTACACTACAAGTTGGCAATTATCAATTTCGTGTCTTGTTAGATGAACAGATGAGTCTGCGGCAATTACCAGAACGAATAAATTTATCATTACCACCAGACAGTGTCTTTGTTAAACATATCTTGTTGAGCCATTTGCGAGAAATACGGTGTGCTGATCCGGCGGAATCATTAGACGGGGAAAAGGGGGAGGGTAAACGGATGGCCTTTTCAGCGCGGCGGGCTCATCTGCGTCGCTTGCCAGACGGAAAATCTCCTACCACTGAACAAACTTTGCGTGCCTTAAATGATTATGATATCGATTTGGTTCGGCTTAATCGAGAAGCTCAGGTGCGTGGTGAGACCAGAAAAATAACTTTTGTAGCAGAAGTTGACCAAGCGGCCATAGGTGGCAGTGAACCAGTCCGGTCGCGTCAGCCGCAGGCACTAGAGTGGTTACAACAAACGATAGTATCTAAGTAGACAAATCCTTTAAGATTGGTATACTTGTGAACCTATGAGTTTATATTTACCGAGCAGTTTACAACAACCGTTCAAAGGTATCCTCTTTGATTTAGATGGCACTATTATCGATAGTGAAGATTTTCATTATGCGGCCTTTAAACAGGCGTTGTCTGAATACGGTTACGATTTAGATTCATTGGGGGTTACCACTAAATTTGCCGGCAGCTTTAGGAATATGTTCGCGGCCATAGCTGAGCAATTTAAGATGGGTGATAATAAATTTGAAGACATTTACCAACGTAAAGTTGACATTACTTTAGCCACACCAGCTAACAATGTTGAACTGATTGATGGTGTGATTAGCTTTCTGGAATTGATAAAAGAAAAAAATATTCCCATGGGAATCGTAACTAATTCAGAACAAGCCTACCTTGAGCATGTGTTAACTGGTTTAGAGTTGCAGCAGTATTTTCAGCATTTAGTGCACGCTGAACATGTGGTTAATCCAAAACCGGCACCAGATGGTTATAATTATGGCAGTCAATTATTCGATCAACCCGCGCAACATTTATTAGCCTTTGAAAATACCGATGCCGGTATTATGGCCGCTAAGACCGCCGGCTTAAAAGTGATTGGTATTCGCGGTACAGATAGATTAGGTACTAGCAATTATGATCAGGCGGATTTAACGATTGATCATTTTGGTGACCAAGCCCTGGATGATTTAACCTTTACGGTATGAAAATTAAAACGATTCTATTTGATTTTGATGGTGTCATTGTTGATAGTGAGGGGCCATATAAAGAAGTGTTTGATAAATGGATGTGGCAAAAGGGGATTAGTTTTGAGCAGCAAGATGCTGTGAACAGTCAATTACTGCCCGGTATTACTTGGGAGGATTGTTTTCATGTCGCCGCCGCTGTCACAAAAAAACCAATCGATCCAATTCAAGCCCAAGCAGACATTGTTGAATTGATCAAACAGTATGTAATTGAAGTGGGAGTACCGCTAAAAGAAGGTGCTGAAGCAGCCATTGCCCAACTGTCAGAGCAATATCCTTTAGCGATTGTGTCTAGTTCACCGCGCGCCGTGATTGAACAAATTCTGCGGCACCATCGTTTACAAGAATATTTTTCACACATCACAGCCTTAGAGGATATTCAATATCCCAAACCGCATCCCGAACCATATTTAAATACTTTGAAACAGCTGCATTTAAAACCAGGTCAAGCTGTGGCGATGGAGGATTCTTTAACTGGTGCGCAATCGGCGGCTGCGGCCGGTGTATTTGTCTATGTCTGGCCGGATAAAAAATTCAAAGCCGAACAATTTAGCCATTTTGCTAAGGTGATTTACGGGTTTCAACCGTTGCTCAACGATCTGCTGGTTTAGTTGGTTTTAAACTTTTTCCAATCTGAGAACGAACCACAACCGGACGCATTGCAAGCTTGCACATGGAATTGGTAGTTAGTTTTAGCTACTAGGTTCGTAACAACCTTTTTAGTTTTAGTAACGGAGTATTTTTTCCATTTGGTTTTGTTGGTCACACCTTTTTTTCTGACTTGTAGTTTATAGCGAGTAACCGTTGAACCAGTTGGTTTCTTCCAAGCTAATAAAGCTGATGTCGAAGAGATATGGCTAGCTTGTAAACTGTGAGTTTTAACGGCCGTTGGCAAGAAGGTTACATTACCAGTGGTGGTAGCGGCAAAACGAGATAAATGCTCAGTTTGAATTACCACGGTGTCATTTTTCACATCTGAGGCGATGCCATCAAATAAGTTTGTACCTAAGTCGGCATTATAATATGATGCGGTAATTTCATTATCAGAGACACCACTCTTGAGTTGTTCTTCAAGCGGTAAGGTCACTGTGACGTCTTTGTTTAAGGTAGTAACCGGTATACCCTCATCGTCAACGACACGAACATCATAAGCTAGAGCGAGCTGGCTCATATCACTGGTATTAGTGAATGATACGGCCGGTGTTAGTGTTACTGTCACCGTGCCAGAGAAAGCGGCGGCATAAGCCGGTAGATTAACACTAGCGCCAGCACTGTTACTAACTGTAATTACTTCATCGGCATCACCACTAACACTGATGGCTGCTGGGAAATCAATCCCTGTGGCTTGAGGAGTAAAGTTTTTATCATTAGTGCCATCTGTTACGGTAGTTGAACTTTGTTGCACAAACAGCTCATCATTTTTTACACCAGAGGCGACAATATCCCAATCACCCGGAGCCAGGGACAAGCTATAATTTCCGTCTTTACTGACATCAGTTGTCTCTGAACCGCCATCTGAAGAATAAGCGGTCACAGTGGCATAATCAAAATCACCGTTGATGTCACCTTGCAGTTCAGTGTTACTATTATCTTGGAAAGCAGCCGAAAAATTAGCATCTTGACTATTAGTTACAACCACGGCTTCACTGGCCGGGGCGGTTTCTCCGGTGACATCAGGGGTAGTACCAAAGCTTAGTGTGTAAGTGCCGGCCGGAACATCCACATCAACCTCACCAGCGGCATTAGCCGTGGTTGTGATAGAAATAATTTGGCTTGGTTTTACATTGCTGTCTTGCGCTTGTAAAGCTGGCAAATTAGTGATGGTAACAGGCGCTTCTGGTATGGCCTGCCCATCTGCATCGGTGATGGTGCCGGTAATAGTAGCCGTTTCTTCTAATACTTTTATATTTTTTTCACTAGTGTCTCCAGCTGTAACTTTCACAGCCGCCCCACTCATACTACTGGCGTAGACATTAGCGGACGCATCATTAATTTGTGGGACAAGGTTCCAGGTACCTGGACCAACCGCTAGACTATAGCTACCATCATCAGCGACCAGTGCAGTTTCAACAGAGCCGGTCGTGGTATTGATGGCCATAACGGAGGCGGCATCACCTAAATCGGCCACACCAACGGCACTGCCCGTTTGATCTTGCACATTACCGGTAATGGTACCTTCGTCTGTTTGTAAAGTTAAATCCAGTACAGAATTATTTTGAGAAATCGTAAATTGTTCTGTTTGAGCATAGCCATCAGCCCCGGCTTGAGTGACTAAACGTAAACTAGCATCATCACCAGTCAGCCCAGCGGTATAAAGTGGTACTGAATAAGTGCCATATGAATTAACAGCGGCACTAGATTCACCGGTCGGAGTTTCCACAACCACAGTACCTTCAAAATTTTTCACCGCCGCACCAGTCGAATCGGTTAAAACACCACTGATGGTTTGATTGGCACGTTGTGCTGCGATACTAATATTACTGACAGTGGTTTGTTGGCTAGTAATTTGAGCCGAACCAGTTTGAGTTGGAATGACGTCATTACCAGTTAGTGTCACTGTATAAGTGCCTAAGGCCATGTGTTGTAAGCTAAAAGAACCATCGGGTTGCATATTGCCAGAATAGCGACTGTTTGTATCCAGATTTAGAGCTTCAACCGTCACACCAGAGAAATCTGTACTGGCCGGAGCAGCGGCTTCTTCCAAGGTGGCTGTGCCGGATAGCATGCCGGTACTATTAACCGCTTGGATGGTACCCCAATCGGTTGTGCCAGCAGTATCAGTTACTACAAAAGTGGTTTCAGCTGGATCGTAACTTTGATCTTGCAACTGCTGATGCATGGCAGAAACACGCCACACGCCTGGTAATAGATAGACTTCAGCTATGCCGGTAGCACTGTTAACTTTGCGGCGAGTACTAACTGAACCATAAGTATCATTATAGCCTTCAAAATAGACATCACCAGAAAAGTTATTTTGGGTGAGAATATTACCTGAGGCATCAACCATTTTTACACTCACTTTAGTAACAGATTTTACGACCGTAAAGTCTAAATCAACTGACGTCACGGTGTCAGAAAAATGTACCTCTTGTGCTCCGCCAATACCAACCCAGGGGTAGCGATCAGGATTCTGTTCACTTAAATTAGCTTCGGCTAGAACAATACCATCAGGAAAAGATACACCAATAGAATCGGTGCCAGTAGTTTCATCGGTTGCACCCGAGGCTTGTGTGGCATCCTGGCCAGGGATTAGTTTGATGGGTTGAACAATCACATCGGCGACAATCGGGTTACCAGCCGTATCGTGTACCGTCACATTAACAGTGTAACCAGCTGTAATTAGAACAAAATTGTAGGTACCGGCCGTGGAGCCATCCCAGGTAAAGGCTTGCGCCATCGGTGAGTTGTAACCTTCTGGTGGGTTATGTACCTCAACCGTGACACTATCTCCCACATTTAAAGTGGCTGTATCTGAACTGCACACGTAGGCACCAGAACCATCAGTTATGGCTGTAGTAGTAAATGATCCGTTGCCGGTATGGCATTCCACTGGTATGCCAGCTAAGGCGCCACCTTGATCGCTAGTAACGGTGCCAGTAGCGACAGTTTGAACAGCCGCTAAAGCTGTCTGACTAACTAATAATAAGCCAGCAGAAAGTAGGCCAGCTATGAAACGTTTGATGATTACCTCCATAATATTTGTTTAATTAAATTAATTAGATGTAGTATACACCAATCATATTGATTAAGAAAGATACATGAGTTATATTGATTATCTCATGGGTTATATCTATAGAAACATCATAAAACGGTTCTTGTTTTTATTTCCAGCAGATTCTGTGCATGAATTGTTTTTGCGTGTAGGAAAGAAACTGGGACAGTCTGGTTTTAGCAAAAATCTCCTTAGAAAAATCTGGCGCTACGATAATATTATTTTAGAACAAACTATCTGTGGTTTAGATTTTAAAAATCCCATTGGTTTGTCAGCCGGGTTTGATTACAATGCCGATTTGGTAGATATTTTACCCAGTCTTGGTTTTGGTTTTAACACCGTTGGCACAGTGACACATGAATCATATCAAGGTAATCCTGCACCCATGTTGGGGCGATTGCCAAAATCAAAATCGTTACTGGTAAATAAAGGTTTCAAAAATGCTGGTATCAGTACAGTGTTGTCACACATGAGTGCACACACGCATGAAGCCATGCGCGGCGTTAGTATTGGTGCCACCAATAAAGTCTATCCTAACTTTGCTGGTATGATTGAGAATATTTTAGTTGGTTTTTATGAGGCGGAAAAGTTTCGCCAGTTTGATTATTATGAGCTGAATATTAGCTGTCCAAATTTGCTAAATTTACAAAATCTTAAAGATCAACTTAGTTCACCCACCGGTTTAAAACAAGTCCTTGAATGTCTTGAAACATTACACCTAGATCGGCCGGTATTTATTAAAATGCCAACCGAAAAAACTGAAACCGAAATAATAAACTTAATGGCAGTAGCAAATAAGTTCTCATTTATTAAAGGTTTAATCTTTTCTAATTTGGTTAAAGATCGCTCTAATCCGGCCTTTGATCCTGAAGAGATAAAGCGAGCTGGGCAGGGAAATTTTAGTGGTAAACCAGTTGAAGAAGCATCAAATAACCTGTTACGGTTGGCCTATAAAAAATATCATGAGCGCTTTATTTTAATTGGCGTGGGCGGTGTGTTTACCGCTGAAGATGCCTACAAAAAAATTCTCTACGGAGCCTCATTAGTACAACTTATTACTGGTATGGTGTATATGGGTCCACAACAAATTGGGGTGATTAATCGCGGTCTAACAAAATTATTAAAACAAGGTGGTTATAAAAGTGTGAGTGAGGCAATTGGAGTGAAGGCTTGATATTTCTAAAAAAATAGTGTAATTATTATATATGTCAATAAATAATACAGCTTGTGGTTTTGCTATTTTAGTAGCGGCTGGCTGTATGCCGAAAGAAGCCGAACCTTTAAATGCTGATCAAGTGGCTCATCATAAGGCATTATTGGAAGGAGCAGAAGACAACCTTGATTTATTAGGTGATACTGTTGCTGAGAGTGATAAAGATTTTGTTTTATGCGATAACCCTACTTTGCAAACGGCTATTGATCGTGGGATTGAGCTGCTTGATAATGGCCAGGTTTATATTATTTCAGATGAGGCAATGGCACAAGCCTCTGCACAGAGATCCGATCTAACTGCCTATGCTCACATGGCAGATAATGAAAATCAGCAATATATTCTTTTAACCGAAGCGGCTTATAATGGTGGAAATGAATTTGGAGCTTTATCCATGTTTATGCATGAGGTGGCGCATTTAGAGGATCCAGAAAACAGTGAACATAGTAAAGAAATTCAAGAAATAATAGAGTCGACCAATGTTGAACCAGATATGGATGCTATCATTACGTATCAGGATGTTCCCTATGAATATTCTCGGCTTTTTCAAATCCAAGACAGCATTGTGAATCATTCGGTAGAAAATACAACTGTTAATGCGGAAGAGGGCGATCCGGCTTATTGGGGGAACGATAATTATGAAAATTATGATGCTTTCAAAAATGACTACACCTATACATTAAAACAAATTGATAATGCCAAGACTGATCCAACCAGTTGGGCAACGGAATTTGTTGGGAGTATGCCAAAACTTTGGCCTGATGATATGCCAACAACAAATTTGGGTTATTATGTTTATAGTGATGTGTCTAATCAGAATGCATTTATTGCAGCAGAGCATGATTTGGGGCTTGATGGTGCAGCTCTTATTAGAGTTCTAGCACAACCATCGGCTGAGTTTATACGTGAAAGAAGTGTAGGTTACCTTAAAATTGTGTTGGAGAATTTTCAAGATAATAATCCAGAATATTATGAACAATATCGTGCAGAAACCAATAAAGAAAAAGCCAGAGAAATTAGATTGCCAAAGTGGAGATGAAACATTATTAACAATAGAGACGTAAAAACAGGTAGAGACATGCCATGGCATGTCTCTACCTGTTTTAATATTTTATTTTTTTATTTGTTAATTTACTGTGACACTCACATTGGGACTAACTTTAGCTTTGCTAGTTGTTGTTTTTTTCCACTTAGCTTTCCAAGTTGAAGATTTTTTGGCTTTATAGGAATAGCTGTAATAGCCATCGGCTTTAGTTGTAACTGTGGCCATTTTTGTGAAAGTACTGGCGCCAGTTTTTTTCTCCCACACCGTCACGGTTTTACCGGCTAAACCACTTTTAATCCAACCATATAATTTGGCCGAAACTCCTTTACTAACTGAAGCCTTTTTGGCAGATAAACTAATCGGTAATTTAGAGCCGGTGGACACACTCTTGGTAACAGTTTGTGTTGAAGCTGGACTAATACTGGTATTACCAGAGTCGAAGGTGATATTGATATCAATTAAAACACCGCCAGTTACAGTTGAAACATCCACTGAGGCCTGACTATTATCAATGAAGACCGCTAAATCATCGGCGGTGAGAGTTTTTCCTTGCAGTTGAGATAGTAAGGCAATTAAACTATCCGGTAAGAACATTTGGAAATAACCATTGTAGCCTTCTGGCCCACTTAATTCAAAACCAAATTGTGGGTTATCTTGCGTAGGCGGAACGATCATCCAGTTTAAAAGATTGGTTGACATCCACACGCCACTCGCTTCCGCTGGAATGCCATCAGCTCCGGATGAGAATGATATTCCCACTGACATAGCATCTTGTAATATTCCAGTTGGATCCATAATTTGACCAGAATAGGTCATAACGACAGTAACTTGTTGAGTGGCAGCATCGTATGTCCAGTTATCTACTATTTGGCCACCTACTGTGACAACAGTGAGAGGCTCTTCACTGACAGAAAAAACTGCCGTATACGTTGTGCCTTCTGTGGTTACGGTTGGTATAAAAAGAAACCCTTCGACACCATCTGGTAATCCAGTCATCGAAGCAGATATATCGACAACGGCTGGAGTGACACTAACTACACTAGCCGTGGCTGCATACGTGGTTTTTGCGGTGGAGAATAAACTAATTGCTGCAACCAGTCCAGCTAGCATTACTGAAATTAACTTTTTTTTCATAATATCTTTACTTAATTATTATTTTTTATCCTCGAGATTACCGTTATTATATCATCTTATATCTTTTATTGATAGCCATAGTCTTGTCCAATATTATTATCGGTTTGTGTTATAAGTTTCTTGTGGCTTTATTTAAACTATCTAGTTTCATTTTCAATAAAAAAATTACTTCATTTTTGAGTTTCACTCGCGCCCAATCTTTTTGAGCGGTTTCAAGTACCATATTCTCTTTATTGTCATCCAAGAGATCAAAATCCAAATCAACTGAGTATATCCTGTAAGATTTGTAGCAAAATAGTTTTATGTTGTTTAAAATACACGTCCACTTTTTTTTCTAAGCGCTTATTATAATAAATCGGCAATATTTCAAATACCTTATTCCAATCTAAGGCCTGTAAATTATCAAAATGATAATCTTTACTGACATAAATCCGATCCAAAAATGCCCGTTCTTTCGTAGCAGTAGCAATACCTTCAGCAATATTGAAAGTTTATTCCAGCTCGAGTTAAGGCTGTTTCAAAACTAATGTAACAGGGAGTATAAATCCGCGTCGCTAATTCACCCCACAACAAAGCCACATCTTTTAAGGTACTTTCCAGTTGAATTATATAGTATATTAAGAATAAATGCAGTTAAAAAAATCTATACACCAGTTGGCCACCTAGGAACGTTAGCACTAACACTAGTACAATTTTTAAATAACGAAGTGGGACAAAGTGAGCCAAACGTGAACCAATTAATACACCAGGAATTGAACCAATTAGTAAACCTAGCACAAGCAACCAATCAACATTACCAGCAAAAAGGTGCACGATACCAGAGGTAAAGAGCAAAACTGTGGCATGAGCAATATCACTGCCGACCAGTTTGCGCGTACTTGTATTATAAATAATCAACATGAGCACCAACATGATGCTGCCAGCTCCAACGGAAGTCAGACCAACTAGTGTTCCACCCAAAAAACCGGCCAGTATAGTATATGGGAGTTGGAATTTTTCCACCTGTAAAATATTATGTAAGCGAGTTTTAAGATGACGGACATCGAAAAATAAACTGATCGTTAAGATCGAGGCTGAAAAACAAATTGCCAGACCGAGAAAAAGTTTTAAATACTCATCAGAGTTGGTGACGGCGTGTCTTAGCCAATCACTACTTAGTGCACCAATAATGGAACCAGGCACAGATCCATAAGCTAAATGTTTGACTAATTTTAAATCCACCGTTTTTTGGCGCAAATGCTGCCAAGTACCAACCGATTTAGTAATCGCTCCATAGATAATGTCAGACCCAATTGCAATTGCCGGTTCAATATGTAAAAAAATTATTAGAATCGGTGTCATCATGGCGCCTCCGCCCATGCTGGTCATGCCGATTAATGCTCCAATAAAGAATCCAACTAAAATTATTATTAGCATAAATTTATTATATTATGGTATAACTGACTAACAATATGTCTGTAAAAATAATTTTAACCCTAATGGCTACAGCGGTAAGTATAGTAGCATACTTTGTATATTTGAGAGATGTTTTTTCTTTAAAAACAAAACCCCATGTGTACACCTGGCTAATATGGGCCATCACCCAAGGAACGGCGACTTTGGGGATTTGGTATGGTGGAGGAGGTTGGGGAGCACTTAGTTTAACCATTGGAACATTTTTTATTATTGCTGTTTTTTTATTCTCATTGAAATACGGCACAAAAAACATCACTAAAAGTGACGTAATGATGTTGGTTATTTCTTTATGTGCGATTTTAGTTTAGTGGCAATTAGATCAGCCGTTGATTTCTGTCATAATGGTTTCGGCGATTGATGTCATTGGATCTATTCCAAGTTTTAGAAAATCGTATCAGGAACCGTGGAGTGAAACTTTGGTTGCTTGGGTTTTGTTTTTAGTAGCCAACATCTTAATAGTAGCGGCTTTAGAAGAGTATAACTTACTGACGGTAACATATTTGGTAGTTATTTCATTGGCCAATATCGCGCTTTTTTTGATTTGTTTTTTTAGGAGGCAGTATATTCCAAAACCGAAAATTTAATAGTTGTGCCGCGAGAGGGAATCGAACCCTCATGGTATTGCTACCGCTAGAACCTGAATCTAGTGCGTCTACCAATTCCGCCACCGCGGCCTGTTGTGGCTGGATTCTAGCAAACCCGGGAAAAAATTACTATCATGCTCACATGAAAAAACTCTCTATCATTTTAGGCTCTACTAGGCAAAATCGGTTTGGTGAAACTGTAGCTAATTGGGTGATGTCTGAAACTAAAACTCTGCCCAACTGTACAACACAATTGCTGGATTATATTGGAGCCGATTGTCGCGGTGAACTTAATCTAACCTTTGCGACTAAAGCCTTGGCTGATGCCGCTTGGACACAAAGATTACAAACTGTTTTGAATAAGTTAAAAATTAGTATTGAATAAGGTCAGGTTGTGTGGTAAACTGTCGCCATGAATAATATTCCAAAACCATTACTTTTTATCACTGTTGGGCTTGGCCTAGTAGTGCTTGTTTTAATTGCTTTCATGGCCGGCCAATATGTGCAGCCAGATGATGTTTCGCCAATTTCGAACGCCAACGTTAATACCAATCCAACACTAACTAATGTTAATAGCAACAAAAATCTTAATACTAATACAACAACTAACACAAACGTAAATACAAATAAAAATGTCACTACAAATGAGGTTGTGCGCATGGCGGCCACTAGTGGGGTAACTTGGTTGGATCAACCAGAAGTCTTAAAGGATTTGAATTTACTAAAAAATAGTGATGGTTATGATCATTATTTTAAAGTCGCCACATTAACAGATGGTGGATCAATTATTTATATGTATCGTGAAGAGATGGGTTATGCCGCGAATCTTTTCCGCAAAAATAGTGATGCTAGTTATGTGTTGTTAAGTCAGCATTCGCAGAGTTACATAGTTGATGCGCCAGCTGATTATTTAGCTACCAGTGTAACCATTGATACAGAAACATATTATCCAGAAATTGATGCACCGGATAATTTTACCGTCAATGGTTTAGCACTCTCGCAGTATAGTTATGACGCTCGAGCTTATACGCTTGATACCGAACTCAGTGCCGATGATGCAGCAGCGTTGGTTGAATTTGGTCAAACCAATCTTGGTACAGTTTATCGTTTACCAGTTGATCTTGCCACAACCTATGATAACGGCCAAATAGTTGGTAAGAAATACTTATTAGTTTTAGCTGATCATTCTATTGTGTCATATACCGACACGGTGGATTTTTTGAATGATGACAACTCAATTACGGCAAAATGGAATAAAGACAATACTGATTTTGCCGAACGGACTTATCTTAATGGAGTGATCGCTAATGGTTGTGGAGTATTAGGAGGAAATCAATATGTTGTAGATTTAACTCCGGAAGCTTTGGATGTAGTTGGTGTTACTAACAATGATGAAAACTTATATACAGTCTTAGATAGTGAAAGTTCTTTATTACGTAATGCTTACGAATCATACAAAATCGGTCGAGATTATGAAGGTAGTACTGTAAGATTATTATCTTATGATGATTTTGTGGCAGCAACACCTTTGTTAGTGTGGTCAGATGCCATGGGTGATTATATTTTGTTTATGGATACTGAGTATGGCCCGAATGCTGAGTGTGGTAAACCGGTAGTGTATCTTTATCCAACCAAAATTACCGACGTTACTGTTCAAGTTGGCGCTAATGTAACCAAGAGTGAACCGGTTTATAATGCCGGTTGGCAGGTTACTGCTGAACCCGATGGGCAGTTAACTTTAGCTGATGGATCAATCTATTCAAATTTATTTTGGGAAGGTAAAGGGATTGGTGAGTATCCGCAAATAACCTTTGGTCGAGTTGTGCCACATAACCAAATAGGTGTGGCTATAAAAAGTGATTTAATCAAACAAGGTTTAAATGCTCAAGAGATTAAAGACTTTATGGATTTTTGGATGTCGCGCTTACCGAATACTCCATATGTTCGGCTCAGTTGGTTTAGTACTGCACAGATGAATCGTTTAGCACCATTGCAAGTATCACCGCGCCCAGATACAACTATCCGCGTGTTTCTAGATTTTGCCGGACAAACTACTCCAACCACTACTTTGCAACCACAGATTCTAACAACAGTCCCACGTAATGGCTTTACTCTAGTAGAATGGGGCGGCCTCTTACTTGGTCAATAATTTTTTGTACCAGCCTGTTATCAGGTTGTGCGACGGTAGCACCACAATCTGAACCGGTTGTTAATGTTGACGTTAAACCAGTTGTACCGTTAGTGGCTGTGTTGCCGCATCATGATGTCGTAAAAACACAAAGACAAAACCTACTTAAAACTTTAGCCGAACGATCTCAACCAGATACTATTATTTTAGTATCACCCAATCATTTTGGGGCTGGTTTTGGTAGTATTCAAACCACTGATCGAATCTGGCGCTTAACTGGTGATACTGATTCAATTCAGCCAGACACTACAGTGATAAATAATTTAGTAAACAGTCAGGCAGTATCTTTAGAGGACAGTACGTTTAATAACGAACATGGTATTAAAAATATTCTGTCTGATTTGCACACGTCTTTCCCGGAAGCCAAGTTAATACCATTAGTACTGAAAGATACGGTCACGACTGAACAAATAACAACTCTAACACAACAATTAGTAGAATCATGTAATGATTGTGGCTTGATTGCCTCCGTTGATATGTCACATTATAATCCGGCGGCGGTGGCTGATATGCACGACACCAGAACTTTGCGTGATCTACAACAATTAGATGACACAGATATTTGGAAAACCGAAGTGGATTCTCCAGCCAGTTTGGCTTTATTATTAGCCTGGGTCAAACAACAAAAAGTAAAACAGTTTGTGTTAACCGATCATACTAATTCTGGAAGTTTAGTGGGAGACAATGATGGTGAAACCACCTCACATATCATGGGGTATTATCAAGCGGGAAAAATATCAGAAACACCTAATATTATTACCTTCACCCTGGCCGGTGACATGATGTTAGGACGTGAGATTGGTTATCAATTTCAGAATAATAATTTTAAAGATTTGTTTACCAATTTTGGTGAGCGCGTGTTTTGGGGAACTGATATTGCCTGGGCGAATTTAGAAGGCCCAGTAAGTAATCAAACTATAACACAAGAGCGACAACCAGCTGATTTAACATTTTTATTTTCCAACCAAGCCCTTGAGGCGTTAAAATATTTACGATTAACCACCGTTGGTTTAGCCAATAACCACACTGCTAATCATGGTCAAGCTGGATTGCAGACCACGCGCGAGTTGCTCGATAATGCCGGAATTGATTGGGTGGGGGATCCATCTGGTGTTAGTGATACGTATATAAAAAGATATATGCAGGGTGACATCACTATTAGTTTAATCGCCGTGAATGGGTTTGATGGTGATCTGACTGGTTTAACTGATTTGATTCAACAAGAAAACCAATCTGGAAATTTTGTTATAGTGATACCGCATTGGGGCAATGAGTACCAAACCACCCATTCAGCCAAACAGGAACAGTTAGCTACCACTTGGTTTGAAGCTGGCACCGATTTAATTATTGGTATGCATCCACATGTTGTGCAAGATGCCCAAGTGATCGATAATAAACTCGTTATTTATTCACTAGGTAATTTCGTATTTGATCAAACTTTTTCCAAAGAAACGCAGCAAGGTTTACTGGTAACAGGAAGTATTACCGATGACACACTCAAACTAGTTCTGGTTCCATTAGTTAGTCGAAAATTAAAACCCGAATTAGCCAGGGGTTTAGAGAAACAAGATTTAATTGATCGGGTGTGTAAAAATATTCAGGAGTATTGTAAAGATGGTGTGATTTCAATTACAAATTAATTAGAAACAACGCGAAAATCTGTAGAGACGTGCCGCCGGCACGTCTCTACAGATTTTCATAATATTGACAAATACCCAAAATTTGTGTTAAAATGTTGGTAATTGTCACATTTATTAATTTCATGTCCATATGAATAATCCAGAAAGACAACCAGGTTCTGCAAAAATGATTGAAACTAACGAAGCTAATAAACCAGCGGTTTTGGCGTTAGATGAAGATGTAGTTAGTAATCGTGTAATAGAGCTTCCACCGTTAGATCTACCAGAACCTACTTTAGGGTCAGTGGAAACAACAACATTAGAACCAGAACCGGATAAGCCAGTTTTTTCACTTGACGATAGTCAAGCAGGCGTTTCACAGAAAGAAAATGTACCAATGACTGAAGAGAGGCAAGCCTTCCTTGATATAAAAAAATTTCTCAGTGGAAATCCGGCCATGAGAAAATTGCCAAATGGCGATATTGAAGTGTCCACAGCAGCGATTAGGTGGGTTAATAAAAACAATCAGAAACACCAGGAAAGTTTAAGAACTCCACTTTCCGTATCAAGTGGAGTTCAAGAATATATAACTTGGCAAGATGCTGCACAAGCTATGTATATGTCATTAGATGATTACAGAGGTAATCAAAGAGAGAGATTGATACAACAAAGAGATGATGTCATAAAAAATGTAAATGACGCTCTTAGTTTTCTTAAATAATATTTTATATCAAATTTATTTATTAATGTGAAACCACATAATCTAACAACTAAAATATTTTTAGACAGTGGTGATCCACAAGAGACTAGTGAAGCACTGCGCTTACTTGGGTTTCTTGATGGACAGACGACCAATCCATCATTGGTGGCGAAAAATCCGGAGATACAAAAATATTTGGCCAGTGGTAAAAAATTGACTGAACAAGAAGTATATACTCGTTACCAATCAATAATTAGAGAAATTTCACACCTTATACCTGAAGGTTCAGTTTCAATCGAAGTATACGCGGATAAAATAACATCAGCTGAAAAAATGTTTGTTCAAGGACAAGAGATGTTTGGCTGGATTCCAAATGCACATGTCAAATATCCGATTATCCAAGCCGGTTTAGCAGCGGCTGAGATGTCAGTTAAAGCTAACATGAGAGTTAATATGACGCTGTGTTTTACCGAAGAACAAGCGGCCGCGGTGTACGCGGCTACACGTGGAGCTAAAGCGGGGAATGTATTTATTTCTCCTTTTGTCGGACGACTGGATGATCGTGGTGAAAATGGTATGACACTAATTAAAAATATTCTTAAGAATTTTAAAACTGGTGATAAACACGTGCAAGTATTATCAGCCAGTGTGAGAACTATTAACCATTTTCTTTATTCACTAGCTTTAGGTGCAGATATTATCACTGCCCCATTAAAAATATTGGTTGCATGGGAAAAAATGGGTAAACCCGTGCCAGGGAAAGAATATATTTATAATGCTGGATCATTAAAAAACATTCCCTATGCTGGAATTGATTTGAACCATCCATGGACTGAGTATAATTATCAACATGTTTTGACCGATCAAGGTATAGAAAAATTTGTAGCAGATTGGAAGGCTCTCATTGATAATTAGTAATTATTTTTGAGCTGATGTCGTATTATACAAAAAATTCCTTCAGTATTGGAATTGGAACAATCCGTTTCATACTTTTACCATCAGCAGACTCTATTTTCAGTTGTCGACAAATTGTCGACAACTGAACCTTGTCTTCATCCTTAACTCGTACTTTCCTCCGACGGTATTAATCAAAAGGGGGTGTTCAATTTGAACCCACCCTTAAGTTCAGTTATTTACAATTTGTAAACAACTGAATTTCATCTTCTTTACGCTTCCAACTGTCGACAATTTGTCGATGATTGATTTTTTCTTCCGCGGGGTTAACTTCGATTAAGTGACTGTATGTGCCGACGGAGGGACTCGAACCCTCAATCCGGTAAAGGAACATGGTCCTAAGCCATGCGCGTATACCAATTCCGCCACGTCGGCCAAGCCTCACTACGCTAACCAATTCAAACCGGCTTGTCAATGTGCTATACTTATTATTATGAAATATTTTCTCCCAGTTTGTTTGGCTCTACTCTTGGTGACTGGTTGTACTACCATCTCACCGAGCGGTACAACTAACTCTACTAATAATACCAATACCACAACTTATTGGTTAAACTACTACCCCACGCAATGTAATAAAACGCCATGGGGGGATACTTTAACTGAAACAGCTATTACCGAGTATTATCAAACCAGTCTACAGGTGACGGTCATGGCCGTAGAAGTAAATCCTCCTACTACTGGATTCATCTCTTGCGCGGCCTGCGGTTGTTCCACTGGTGCACAAGTATCTATTCAAACAAATGAAGCAGGGAAGGTGATTTTATTAGAGCACGGTTTCACTGAAGAAGAATTATACCAGGCACCAGTTATAGCCAGCAATGAAAATACTAATACCGTAGTAACACCAATCGAAACCAATGATGTCCCTCTATCAGAAGTAGATGCCGGTTTGCGCGATCGGTCTAATCAAGTGGTGAAATCTTTAAAAGATTATTATACCGCGCATGGTTCATACCCGGATAATATTACTGAATTGAATCTCACAGTAGATTTGACCGGTTTAACCTATACACCCATTGGCAGTACACCGGCGGATTATTACGATTTGAATGTGGAGTATTCCACGGGTGGTGTAGTGATGAATCCGTAATTCGCTATTGACAAGAATAAAAAAATGCTTTAAGGTGTAATTACAAAGAGCGCGGCCTAAGTTTGGGGTCGCGTTTTATGTTTAAACACACATCTAAACAGGTGTTATCCTACTTATTAGTTGGATTCGTCTGTGCCATGTTCATACCAGTTAGTACACAGGCTGTCTGTGAAACGGTTCCAGTGGGGCCGTATAGTAAATTTATTCACATTTCAGAGGTGTTACCAAACCCATCGACCACAGAATCAGCCGATGAGTTTATTGAGTTGTACAATAGTGGTGCGGAGCCAGTTGATGTCACTGGTTGGAAAATCAACGATGCGGCCGGTACCAGCTATACATTAAGTGGTACGATTGGTGCCAAACGTTATTTTACTTGGTATCGATCTGATACTCACATTTCTTTAAATAATTCTGGCGACAGTTTGACGTTGCTGAAACCGGACGGTAAGTCGATTGAGACTATTACTTATAGTGATACAGCTAGTGATGATACTAGCTATGCTTTGCAAGCTTCTGGTGACTGGGCTTGGACAACACAACCCACCCCTTTTACCATCAATCTATTTCCCAGTGTTACTACCAACACCACTGATAATTCTTCAGATACAACCACTGATCAAACTTCTCCAGTTGAGCCAAATTATGACTATTCTGAAGATGTCATATTATCCGAATTGTTGCCTGACCCAGACGGGTCGGATACCACCGATGAATGGATTGAATTATGGAATACCGGTGATAGTATAGATTTATACGGTTGGACATTAACTGACAGCAGTAATGATTATACTTTTCCGGAAGATAGTGTCATTCACTCAGGTGAGTATAAAGTAATTCCAATTACAGACAGTAAAATTTCCTTAAACAATTCCGGCGAAACGATTACCTTAAAAGACCCAGCCGATACGGACATAGCCAGTGTCACTTACAGTACTGCCACTAGTGGTTCAAGTTATGCTTTAGATGGTACGGCCTGGCAATGGAGCACGACACCCACCCCTGGCACAGCCAATAGTTTTCCGGCTGAACCAACTACCGATGATACAAACACAGACACAACCACGGATACTCCTCCACCAGCACAAACGATCAGTGATATTAAACAATTAGCGTCTGGTGAGTCTGTCACATTTTCTGGCACAGTAGAGGTTTTACCGGAAACTTATAGTAGTAATTACTTTTATGTGCAGGATGATACGGCCGGTATCCAAATCTATTCCAGCAGTAAAAGTTTTCCTACTTTAACTATTGGTGATGTAGTTAGTATTACCGGAACCACTTCTAGCAGTGCTGGTGAAGCTAAAATCAATACTAATACTAGTGTTGATATTACCGTGACGAGTCATCTTGATAGTATCACACCGAAACTGGTGACTACTTTAGATAATACTTTAGCTGGCACTCTGGTAAGTTTAACGGGCACCGTTACGGCTAAATCCGGCAGTACGATAACTTTAGATACCGGTACGGTGTATGTAAAAAGAAATACTGGTATTAGTACGAGTGGTTTTACTGTGGGACAAAACTATACTGTACTTGGCGTGGTAGTAGTCACAGACACGGCCACGCAACTTTGGCCACGGTCGAGTGCGGATGTGATAGTAAATAGTAGTGTCGGAGCGGTGACAGCTTTAAATATGCCCATTGTGCCAACCGCCCAAGCGGCCACAGATACTGTGATTTCACCACCGGCACCGGTTCAAACCCAATCTACCACTTGGTTGTGGTGGCTAGGTGGGGCTGCCCTAGGTTTGATCAGTATTATTCAGCTGTGGCGTTGGCCTTGGCTAAAAAGTCGGTTACGTAACTGGTACGTGGCGCGGGTAAGTGTTTGGGTAAAACAACATTTCCCGTGGGTTGACTCAAAAAGAAATACCATGGGCTCAGATGACCAGAGCCAATGTCATGACCAACATACTTTGGATAAAACAACTGTTTCAACAAACCCTCCAAATCTTCCTTCCGCAATAAAGTGTGTTCCAATTCCGCTCCAATCTGCAGCAACCGGTGGTATTCTTCCTCAGACAGTAAGCCCGAATCAAAATACTCTTTAATTTTATCATTAAAACTACTTAAGTAAGTTTTTCTTGTGGCTGTATCAATGGCTTTAAAATTTTGATTGTATAACCGTAAGCCAAAAAATAAATCGAACAAGTTGTATTCACCGGTGCGATACTCGTGAATATGCACACTCGGAGCGTAACGCGGTCGTTGGTGTAAAACTGCCCCTTCCCGAATAATTAAACTGCCGGTTGGTTTTAACCAGTGATGTAAATGATCTAGAAGTAACTGTTGATCAGTTTGTGGTAGAGCGGTCAGTACACCATCACCCAGAATCACATCGAAGGTGGCCGGATCAAAGTGTACCGATAACCAATCGGAGATAATTATTTCTTCATTCGGATGATGAGCATAATGCATTTGGGCGGTTTTGTCTTTAAGAGCTTTCTCATCGCGTTCTACAGTGGTGAGTTTATGGCCATAAGATAAAACAATGTCGCGTAATTCTGGAGTGGCACCTAATACTAGAGCATGTATCTGTTCGGCTCCTTCAGTGGAAGAGTTATACAAATTATGAAATTGTTCCAGAGTATCTTCTGAAGCAGCCGGAGCATCAATTTTGCCAAACCGGGCGGTATTTTGTAATTGGGTGCTCTTTTTTTGTTGAAACATAACAATAAAATTATAACAGGTTCAGACGCTTCATGCTATACTGCTAGCATGAAAGATAAATTGGTTATTATTGATGCCCACGCTATTATTCATCGGGCATTTCATGCTTTACCACCCCTCACTACCAAAGATGGTATGGTGGTTAATGCTGTCTATGGTTTTTTTAACATTCTGTTTAAAGTGTTACGCGATTTAAAACCAACCCATGTAGCAGTGGTGTTTGATGCGCCTGGTCCAACCTTTAGACATAAACAATATGCAGCCTATAAAGCCACGCGTAAAACTCAACCTCCAGAACTGTACAATCAGATACCATTAGTAAAAGAAGTGGTGGAAGCATTTCATTTTACCACTTACTCGCAATCTGGGTTTGAAGCCGATGATATAATTGGCACCATTGCTCACCAGATGTCAGACACGGTTGATACCTATATTGTAACTGGGGATATGGATGCACTACAGTTAGTGAATGATCATACTTTTGTTTATGCCATGCGTAAAGGCGTGAGTGATACCGTAGTGTACGATCGAGCGGAAGTGAAACATAAATTAAATGGTCTTACCCCCGAGCAAGTAATTGATTACAAAGCCCTGCGCGGTGATACCGCCGATAACATTCCTGGCATCAAGGGGATAGGCGAAGTAACAGCGACTAAATTATTATTACAATACCAGACCGTAGAAAATGTTTTACAACATACTAATAATCAGACTGGATCATTGCGCGAAAAATTAACGACCGGAAAAGCTTCGGCTATATTATCCAAACAACTAGCTACGATCGATTTATTTGTTCCCATTACGGTAACTCTGGCTGATATTATTATCAAACCGTACGATCGTAATCAAGTCATTGCACTTATTCAAAAATATGAATTTAAATCATTGCTGAGAAATTTACCAGACAATGTTGTTGAGAGCCAGGATCAGCCACAACCACAACCTAGTACGTATAATTTAATAGATACAACTGATAAAGCGAAAAATTTAATCCAGAAACTAAATCAGGTTTCAGTGTTTGCGCTGGATACCGAAACTACCAGTTTGGATCCGTTACTGTGTGAGCTAGTTGGTTTTAGTATGGCTTTAGCTCCTGGTGAAGCCTATTTTATTTTAGGAAAATTAGTAGAAGAATTTCGAGACATATTACAAAATAAATCGATCGGTAAAATTGGCCACAATATTAAATTTGATTACAAAGTTTTACAGGATACTCATAATATTACCGTCCAACCAATAGTGTGCGATACCATGTTGGCTTCATATATCTTAAATCCGGGCAGTCGGGGACACGGTTTAGATGCTTTAGCCTTTGCTGAATTTGGTTATGAAATGATGCCCTATAGTAGTTTAGAAAACCCCATCACCAACACACCCATCGAGAAACTGACTTTTTATGCAGCCGAAGATGCCGACTACACCTGGAAATTATACGAAACATTGTTGCCGCGAGTAGCACAAAGTAAATTAGAAGATATTCTCCGTTTAGAGGTTGATCTAATTCCAGTACTAGCCGCGATGGAAACCGCCGGCATATTATTAGATG
>JBAYIY010000014.1 GCA_041665365.1 Patescibacteria group bacterium | reverse complement strand
GATGATATTTTAATCGGTGCTCGGGGTAATGACTTTGGTGGTGCGAGTGCCGGGGCGGTCTATTTGATTTATGGTCAGGCGGCTCAGCTAGATGGCGGTTCGTTAGGCTCAGCCTGGGCTAAGAAGTTTACCGGTGAAAATGCGAGCAGTTATGCGGGTTGGGCCGTAGACTCAGCGGGAGACGTCAATAACGATGGTTATGATGATATTTTAATCGGGGCCTACGCTAATAGTGATATTGCCACGTATTCCGGAGCAGCTTATTTGATTTATGGTCAAAGTGACACTTTAACTGGCGGTTCATTGTCCACCGCAATAGAGTTTACCGGGGAAGCGGCGAACAATTATGCTGGTGTTGCCGTGGCTTCGGCTGGAGATGTTAATAATGACGGTTATGATGATATGTTAGTCGCAGCCACTGATACCGGTGATGTTTCTCTGTGGGCCGGGTGGGTTTATCTGATTTATGGGCAAAGTGCCAATTTTGTCACAGATATTTCACTGTCTACAGCAATAAAATTTACTGGTAAAGCGGCCAGTGATAATACTGGTTTATCAGTGGGTTCAGCTGGGGATGTGAATAATGACGGTTATGACGATATCTTAATCGGTGCCCCACGCAATGATGATAACGGTGTTAATGCCGGAGCAAACTACCTGATTTTTGGACAGTCGGCTGCTTTTACAACTGGTACTTCATTATCGACCGCCATTGAATTTACCGGTGAGATGGCTGGCGATGTCGCTGGTTATTCGGCCGTTTCAGCTGGTGATGTGAATAATGATGGTTTTGCAGATATTATCATAGGTGGATCAAACAACGACGATGCATTTTCCAACGCTGGAGCAGCTTACCTTGGTTATCTCTATATAGATAATGATCACGATGGTTTAACCTATCCATCCATTCTTTCTACAGGTACCGATACTAATGATAATGATTATGATAATGACGGTAGTGAAATCGGAACAGACTGTAATGATGCTGATGCGACAGTTTATGCTAATCAGACCTATTACCGTGATGCTGATCTTGATGGTTTAGGTGATCTAACTACCACCTCAGTGGTTTGTTCGATTACGGTCACGGCTGGCTATGTTACTAATAGCACTGATACCAATGATAATGATTATGATAATGACGGTAGCATTATTGGCACAGACTGTAATGATAGTGATTCTACTATTTCTGCCAATCAGACTTTCTACAAAGATAATGATAATGACGGTCTAGGTGATCTCGCTACCACTTCAGTGATTTGTTCGTATACTGTTCCAACCGGTTATGTCACCAATAGCACCGATACTAATGATAATGATCACGATAATGATGGTAGTATCACTGACACAGATTGTAATGATAATGATGCTGTTATTCATGAAAACCAAACCTACTATAAAGATGAAGACGTCGATGGTCGTGGAGATCCAGCTGTTACTATTACAAATTGTTCATACACTGTTCCGGCCGGTTATGTGACTAACGATAATGAAAAGAATAATGGATCAGTGGCCTATGTACTGGGTACAAAAGAGGGTCGCGGGACAGTTAGTCTGTATGATAGTAATGGTGTTCTTCTCAAACAATGGGATGCCTTTGATGAAGGTGGTGTAATCGCTCGACTAGTTGTTATTCATGACACAACCTACGTGTTAGCCATTAAAAATAAATCTGGCTCTTCCATGCATATTTATAACACAGCCGGTGAAGTCATGAAAAAAATAAAATTGTCACCAAAATTACACTGGCGTAAACCAGCGATTCGTAATTTAAACAGCTCGATTGATACTGATGAAATTGTGATATCGGCTCATCGCGGATCAATAGTGTACTTAAGAGTTTATAGCTATAACGCCAGACACAATGATTTCAGGTTATTGAAGCAAACTAGTTATCACAATATCAGAAAATCTTATCGCGTTGAGATAAAAGATAATAATGCTATTGTCGTGGTCAATGGAACTGGCCGAAACGTGTTTAGTTGGAATCCGTTTGCGATGTAAATTTAATTAGTAACAACCCCCTATGGAAATTATTATTTCAATCTTATCAATACTGTTTTTTCCGGTTATATTTGTCGGCGGTTATATTCTGCTCGGCTTAAGAATTATCGATCAGTATGATCGTGCTGTGATTTTAACACTGGGTAAATACACTAGCACCAGACAACCGGGTCTGACATGGATTTTTCTCGGTTTTCAACGCATGATAAAGATTGATATGCGTATCACCACCACCGATATTCCACAGCAAGAAGTCATTACTAAAGATAATGTGCCAGTTGGTATCAATGCCGTAGTGTATTTTCAAGTGCAATCAGCTGAAAATGCTATTCTGAATATTAAAGATTACACCCTAGCCGTTTCGCAATATGCTCAAGCGGCTTTACGCGATGTGATTGGTGGCATTGAACTTGATGCGTTGTTATCCGAACGAGAAAAAATCGCTGAAGAGATTCAAAAAATAGTTGTAGCGGCCACCCAATCTTGGGGTATTCTAGTAACCGACATTAAAATTCAAGACATTGAGTTACCGGCTGATATGAAACGCGTCATGGCCAAGCAAGCGGAATCAGAACGAGAACGTCGGGCTATCATCATTCGCGCCGAGGGTGAATTTCAAGCCTCCGAACGTTTAGCTCAAGCCGCTAAAATATTAAGTTCTACACCCGGCGGTATCTCGATGCGTACTTTACAGACTATTGAAAAAATTAATCCAGATCCATCCAAAACAGTGATCTTTGCTTTGCCGGTAGAAGTACTTGAAGGTGTCAAAGCGCTTGCTCAGACCATCAAACAATAGTTTATACTATATTTCTTTCAAGAAAGACTTAGCCTGCTCTGGATTTTTCCAGATTACCACAATATCAGCATCATTGAAGATGGCACGCTGCACTTCCCTGATTGTATCCCCGCCCGCTACGGCTACTAGTACATCGTAACTACCCTTGATCTGTTTTATTTGATAATACGGAATCTGTTTTTCTTTAGATAGTTCACTCTCATCTACGCCCCGATGAATTATCACAACCGCCGGGAGTTTTTTTAGTTTTTTCAAAACCATTAGAGCACTATCTACATTCATCATGTCAACCATGGCATCAATTTTGTATGTGTCACACGCTGCAATAAACCGATCAATCGTTTCAATTGGTGCTACACCCAAACAAGTGGCCGCATTGGCGCCGGCTTGAGCCATCATCGCTACCTCACGTTCGGCTAAATCGGTACATTTATTATCAGCCACCAGATAGGTTCCACTTGGCACCATGGCTCTAATTTGTGTAATAGCACTAGTACCGTAAATTTTTATTAATGGTGTACCAACTTCAATTAATATTCGATCTGAGCTCGGTAATTGAGCAATGACTTGTCTGGCTTCCGGCAAGGAATTATTTAGGGCTACATGGAGATATTTCAGTCTTTTCTGTAAAATCATATTTATCTGACTAGTTTAACAAAATCTTGAGCCAATTGTGCCGTTTGATTCGGTGCATCATAAAATGACCGCCAAATAACAGCGATATCGGCATCATTAAAGTATGTGCGTACCACATCACGGGTACTTTCACCGCCCGCCACAGATATTAAAACGTTCCCATAAGTACCTTTAATTCTATGAATCTGCTCATGTGGGATTTGCCTCCCTTTATTCAGCTCGTTTTCATCAACCCCTCTATGTAAAACTACCACTGTTGGTAGCTTTTTTAATTTTTGCAAAATTTCAAAGGGAAATTCTACATTCATCATGTCCACCATTGAATCTATTCCGACGGTTTCACATTCTCTAATAAATTCATTAATTGTTTCGATCGGAGCTAACCCTAAACAAGTAGCCGCTGATGCTCCCGCCGCGGCCATCGCCGTTACCTCCCGCGAACCGCGATCCATACACTTTAAGTCCGCCACAACATACCCCCACCAATTTTTTAATAACGACACACCATACGTACCATACTGTTTAATAAAGGGTGTCCCCGCTTCGATGATAATTTTATCCGATCTAGGCAGTAAACTAATCATAGCCTGAACTTCAGGCAAAGACCGATTAAAGGCAATTTGGAGATATTTTTCTCGTTTGTTCAACACAGCTAAAACTATACCTGTTTTTTGATAAATAGCCAATTTAGGAGTATTATAAACTTCATGAAAAATATATCTCTTGTGTCATTTATTATTTTCGGCTGTTTGTTTAGTTTGCCTACTTTAGCGGCCGATTATTATGTTGATGGTACGGTAGGGAGTGATAGTACCGGTACTGGTACAGCGACCTTGCCCTATCAAACCATCACTCAAGCACTCACTGCAGCCGCTGGTGGTGATACAGTGTTCTGTCAAGGAACTGTCACCGATAATATTGTTTTGACTGCAGCTAACTCTGGTACGGCCAGTTCGCCCACTTTGATTAATTCCTGGCCCGGGACAACTTGTATCCTAAATGCGCAGGGGGCAGATTATGCTATCGACATTGGAGATAATGTGCAGTACTTGGTAATAAATAATCTGTCCATTACTAATGCAGTTAAAAGTGCCATCTATAGCGCTAATAGCTCAGCTAATATCATCATCTCAGATAATCACATTGACGGATTGACCGGTGGTGAATATGCCACTGCCATCAATTTACAATCCAGTGCTGATGCACAAATTATCGGTAACACATTAAATGGTGAATTGAGCAATAGTTACGGTATAAACCTAGATAGCTCAACCGGTGTGTTAGTGGCCAATAATACAGTGTTTAATTTTACAAAAAATGGTGTGGTATTTAATACCACGATGACCGATTCTGATATCAAAAACAATCTTGTTTATAATATCGGTGGCGTCGATTACCCCTATTCAGCTGGCATTACCATTGCCGATTCAAATAATATTCGTGTCATTAATAATACCCTATTTAACACCTATGATGATGCCTCTGAAACAGCTGGTATTGCTATGATGACGAGTAGCGATATTGTATATGATATTACGATTTATAATAACATTATCAGCCAGGCTAATTATGCCTTGAAATTTGATGATTATTATAGTGGCACCATGTTAGATTTTAATGACTACTACAATGTTAATAAAATTGCTTACTCCAATGGAGTGGATTACTACACTTTAGCCAGTTGGCAAGCGGCTACGATCGGTGATCAATATTCCATCACGACTGATCCCCAATTTGTTTCAACTACAGCCGGCAGTGCAGACCTGCATTTACTTGATACTTCCCCCTGTATTGACACTGGCACGTTATTTTCTTCAAATACAACTGATTATGATACCGAAACCAGGCCTTACTACTTAATGGATATTGGAGCCGATGAACGTCCGCTAATCACTGAAGCGCCTACCGCTTTAACCGCTATTACAAAGACACAACAAGCGACTTCACACTGGACTTACGGCGAAATCTATCCCGTGACCAGTTACCGTTTAATTCTGGATACAAAAAAAGACTTTTCTAATGCGACACAAACTGATTATAATGAAACATCAGCTCAGTTAACCGGTTTAAAAGCAGCCCAAGTGTATTATTATGTGGTTCAAAGTGCCTATGAAACAACTTTTGGCATTTACTATTCGCCATTGTCGACCAAATTAAAGTTTATGACTAAACCGGCCAAAGTACAAAATCTCAAAACCTCCTCTACCGAACTTAGTAGCATAAACTTATCCTGGAAAAAACAAGCCCGGGTAACCGGCTATAATATTAAGCTCTTATCGCGTACAGGTACTTTAATCAAACAATATAAAATCAAACGAAATTTTAACAAAAAAACCATCTCCGATTTAACTGCCGGTACTACTTATCAAGTTAAAGTTCAATCTTATAAAAAATCTGGCGATATTATCGAAAAAGGTAAATGGAGTAAGGCCATCAATATTACTTTATGACGCTCGATGAATTTAGAATTACATTAGAGCGAAGTTACACCCCGGAGGGATTTCTCAAGAATGCGGCCGGTGAAGTTTATAAATCAGAATACTCTGCGTATGTGGTGCGCATGTTTGAAGTTTTATCGCACTTAGAAGATTTAGAAAAAGTCTCCAATAAACAATATATTACTGATCACGAAGCTACATCGCTACAGGCTCAAATTAATACTGCCCTCAGTGAATTAATAAAGTTACAGCATATTGATAAAGCTTTGACGAATGTATTGATGGAGGTAGGAATAGATCAACCATTAGCCATTGATCAAGTTTACCGGCCAATATTAAACGCAGATATTGTAAAACACAGTGATGTCCATCGAGCTAATTTTAAACCAAAATTAAAATAATATAGTTGCTTATGAACAACAAATTATTGATTGCCTGCACAAGCCTTTTTGTGACAGCACTAAACGTTCTTCCGGCGTTGGCGACAACAAATCGACCGACCATTGCGGGGTGTACGGTGTTTCCGAAAAGCAATGCCTGGAATCAGGCTATTTCTGATTATCCGGTGCATCAGAATTCCGCTCAATATATCGCCGCGATTGGTTTAGATAGTAATTTACATCCCGACTTTGGTGAAAATCAAACCTATGGTATCCCCTTTACCAAAGTCGATGCTGCACAACCGGATGTTGCTATTACTTTTACAGCGTATGGTGATGAAAGTGATCCTGGCCCTTACCCGATTCCAGAAAATGCTAAAGTTGAATCTGGCAGCGATCATCATGTGTTGGTGCTAGATAAAAGTACTTGCTTGTTATATGAACTCTACAATGCCGTGAATAATGCCGCCAATGCTGGTTGGTCGGCTGATTCTGGCGCAGTGTGGGATTTGTCCAGTAATGACTTACGTCCTGAAAGTTGGACTTCGGCCGACGCTGCCGGTTTACCGATCTTACCCGGTTTGGTGCGCTACAAAGAGGTCAAACAGGGTGCCATTCACCATGCCATTCGGTTTACCGCTCCAGACACCCAAAACGGCTGGATTCACCCGGCCACACATCAAGCGGGTTCGGCTGATACTAGTTTACCACCCATGGGTTTACGCGTGCGTTTAAAGGCAGATTATGACATAACAAGCTATACTGGTCAGGCTAAAGTGATTCTAAAAGCCATGAAAAAGTACGGCTTAATTTTATCCGATAATGGTTCACCCTGGTACTTTACAGGTGCAACTAACCCGCATTGGAATGATGACCAATTGAATGAATTGAAAAATGTACCAGGCAGTGCTTTTGAAGCTGTTTACACCGGTAAAATTAGACAATAATCATTGAATAAAACATATCTAAATCTAAAAAATACTCAATCTAAAATCATATGAAAAATAAATTATCCATACTGAGCAGCATTATATTTTTAACAGTCTTTTGTCTCATCGGTTTTAGCCAACCAATCCAGGCTGCTAGTACTACTGAACAAACTGCCACCGCTTCTAATTTAGGATTATATGGTAGTCATACTTGGGATATCGCAGTTGATCCGAATGATTCAAATTACGTGTATATCGCCACTTATTATTCGCCGAATGGTTTTTTTCGATCATCCGACGGTGGCCTGACTTGGTCAGGTTTACCGAATTCAGCTGATCACGGGTCCGGCCGAGCCGTTGAGGTCGATCCGGCTACTGGCCATGTGTTTGCTTTGTTGGGTGATTTATTAGTCAGTACGGATCACGGCGCAACCTATACAGTAGCGGCTGATTTTTCCGCCAGTGGCACAGATATGCTCTATACACAGGCGGCTTTATTTGTGGCAGCCGATGATGCAGTAATGCGCAGTACTGATGAAGGAGTCAATTTTTCGACCGCGACAGTTTGTGCCGATGAATCAATTAGAGCATTGGCCAGTTCAGACACTGCCTTGTATGCACTATGTTACAATTACAGCACTGAGGTTTCGACTGTCTATAGCAGCAGTGATGAGGGCGACACTTGGACTGATATGAATGTAATTGCATCCGGTGTCTCTGGAACGGAAAATATCGCAGTTAATCCAATCACAACCGATATCTTTTTGTTACCCAGTTCAACTGGTGGTAATACTTATCGTTCGAGTGATGCTGGTGTTAGTTGGACAACCTTAGCGACTGCCCCAGTAACTAGTCACATGACTTTTGATAGTACCGGACGAATTTATGTCGGTTGGAATTATTCTGATGATAACGGTGACACTTGGACACAATTTATCGACCGCGGTGATTATAATCATATTGTCATGCCTGACCCAACTAATGACTTAATACTGTACGATACTACCGCACCTGGCTTCGAAAAAAGTACTGACGGCGGCATCACCTGGACAAGTTCAGTGACTGGCATTACCGGGGTTGAAGTGACATCAATTTCTCAAACGGCCGATAAAGCGCTGGTCTGGGTGGCCACCCAAAATGGTTTAGCCAAAACGGCTAATTTCACTGACGCAGCACCAACTTGGGAATATCCCATTACTCCAACCGCCAATTTTGTCAGTAGTAGCTATGATTCTGTTTGGGTGAATCCGGTCGATCCAAATATTGTCGTAACGAGCACGTCGCAAGATTTGTATTATTCGTCTGATGGGGGCACCACCTGGACAGAAGCAACGGTTGATCTAACTCTGACTGGGGCAGTTTTCCAAATAGTTGGTGATGACACCGGTGTTATTTATGCCACCGTTGGACCAAACACCTCGGCTGGTGATCAAACTGGTGGTGTCATCAGTAGTAGCGATAATGGTGTCACTTGGCAAAGTTTACAATTTCCCAATACTGGAGCAGCTTATGCTATTGCCCTAGCCAGCGATGGCGATATTTTCGTCGGAGCTCATGCTACTGTCGGAGGAATTTATAAGTATGACGGTACTACTTGGACAAAATTATCGGCGCCGGATGAATATGAATATCGCTCAGTGATTGTTAATCCTGAACAACCAGATACTATTTATGCTTTAGCCACCATCTGGCCACGCGGTGACGCGATGGGTTTTTATCGATCAACGGATGATGGTGTTACTTGGGAACATATTACTACTGGCATTACAGTAGCCGACGGACTGTATGAATTTAATGCTCTGGCGCTGCAAACTTCAACTCAACCAGCGACATTGTATCTATCTGGTGTACAAAATAGCACACTCCAGGGCATCGTCTTTAAATCGAGCGATGGCGGTACCACTTGGAACGTCTATTATACCGGCAAACGTGGTGAAACGTTTAAAGTGCTATTGTTCGATGGTTTAACTGCTGGAAATACGCGCGGCCTGTATGACATGAAGTCTTACGCCACAGCCACGTTACGCACGACTAAAACTATCATTACCCGCGGACAACATGCCACGCTGGCTCTGTCACTAAAAGACGCTACCACGCAAAAACGGCTCAAACACCGCCGCGTCACCATTAAACGTTTAATCGCCGGCGGACACTGGACAAACCTTAAAACCGTTGAAACTAATGCCCGGGGTAAAGCCAGTATTTCTGTACTGGTGACAAAAACAGCTCGTTATAAAGCTGTCTTTACACCGAAGCGCAGCGCCGATCAGGCGGAATATACTGTGTCACAATCGGAGCGCTTAAAAATAAAAGTGCGCCCATAAAGACTGTCTAATTGAGCTAGACTTTCTTATAAAAAAACTCTAAACTGTGTCTACGGTAATTACACCGTGCTGGTGGGAGGATTGGATGAGCGGTTTAAATCAACAGTTTACTAAACTGTCGGCTCGCAAGGGCCCGTGAGTTCGAATCTCACATCCTCCGCCTACGCTCCGCAACGGAGCTTCGGCGGACAAGTCCGCCAGTTGCATGAGTTTACTTAATTAACAAGCTGCAAAAAATTATGAAAAAAATCATTTCGCTGTGTCTGTTGACAATTGGTTTGCTGCCACTCGGTGGGTGCAGTTTAAGTGGTACACCAACTGATACAAATACAACCACCACGACCACGGTATCAACTAATACTGTTAACATTCAAAACTTAACTTTCTCTCCGACCACACTAACTGTGCAAAAAGGTACCACTGTAACTTGGACTAATAATGATTCGGCACCCCATCAAATTAAAGCCGATGCGTTTAATTCCAGCCAGTTAGCTAAAGGCCAAAGTTTTTCTTTTACATTTAACACCGTTGGAACCTTCGACTATTCATGCTCCATTCATCCCTCCATGTTGGGCAAAATCGTGGTTGAATAAAATTTGGTACACATGGATGTAAAAATGCATGACAGTTGGAAAATGCTACTGGCCGATGAGTTTGATAAACCGTATTTTAAAACGCTGACTGATTTTGTTCGTCAGGAGTACCAAACTACCAAGGTCTTCCCTCCACCGCAACGTATTTTTGCCGCCCTAGATCATTGTCCAGTTGACCAAGTCAAAGTTGTGATTATTGGGCAGGATCCCTACCATGGTCCTGGCCAAGCGAATGGTTTATCATTCTCAGTTAATCAAGGTGTTGCCCTACCACCCTCCCTGCAAAATATTTTTAAAGAGCTGCAGGATGATTTAGGTTTGGCCATACCATTAAGTGGAGATCTTGAACCATGGGCTGGTCAAGGAGTGTTAATGCTCAATGCGATGCTAACTGTCCGGGCACATCAAGCTGGCTCACATCAACAACGCGGTTGGGAGCAATTTACTGATGCTATTATCAAACGCTTATCTGAAGACAAGTCTGGTTTAATTTTTTTACTGTGGGGTAATTATGCCAAACACAAGGGTGAAGTGATTGATGCCACTAAACACCATGTGTTATCATCAGCTCACCCATCCCCTTTTTCGGCTTATAACGGTTTTTTTGGAAATAAGCATTTCAGTAAAACTAATCAATTATTAGTGACCATGGGTAAAGCACCAATTAATTGGGAAATAAAAAATAATTAATTAACATCTAATAAATAATATTAACTATATGGCCGACAAAATTGACTACGAAATTATCGGTGAAGATTTACAAGCTGTCACAATCACACTTGATCCAGGTGAAGGGGTGCGTGCAGAAATTGGTTCTATGTTATATATGGAAAACGGTATTGACATGCAAACCAATGTCGATGGTGGCCTGCTCAAGGGTTTTAAACGCATGTTTACTGGAGAGAGCTTCTTTATTAGTAATTATATTAATAAAGATACAGTCCGACGCGGCGTTGCTTTTGCGGCACCGTACCCAGGCAAACTAATGCCGGTTGATTTAGCTCAATTTAACGGACAATTAATTTGCCAAAAAGATAGTTTTTTATGTGCCGCGTCTGGTGTAGATATTGATATTGCTTTCACTAAAAAATTAGGCGCCGGCTTGTTTGGTGGTGAAGGTTTCATTTTGCAGAAACTATCTGGTACTGGTTTAGCCATCGTTCATATTGGTGGAACCTTGCTCACTAAACAACTTCAAGCCGGTGAACAACTGCGCGTTGATACCGGTTGTTTAGCCGCTTTTACCAAAGATGTACAGTACGATATTAAATTTATTGGTGGTTTTAAAAATGTCTTATTCGGCGGTGAGGGCATGTTTTATACTGTCCTAACCGGTCCTGGCACTGTATTTTTACAAAGCTTGCCATTTGCACGCATCGCCGATCGCATCAATGCACACAGCGTTAAAAATGATGGTACCACCAAGCGCGTTGGCGGAATTCTGGGAGATATTATCAGCGGACAGTAAACATATATAAAACCAGTAGAGACATGCCATGGCATGTCTCTACTGGTTTTGAATCACTGATTTATTTCACAGCCTGCACGGTATGGGTCGCGGTGCAAACTTCGGCATCGTTCACTTTGCAACTGGTAGTGGCTTCGTTATTACTAGTCACAGCCTTGGTTGTGCAAGTAGCCTCGCCACCGGTTAAGGCCACTTTTGTATATTTTAAGTTACCAGTAAAATCTAATGACACTAATTCATTGCGGTAACTACCGTCTTCAGTATCCACAATAAAATACTTTAAGGTTGGGTCTTTAATGTAACTGAATTGTTTTGGTAAGCCTTGTTCCACACAAGTACCACTACCATCAACAAATTGAAACTCGTTATAATCCCCATCCGAGCTAGCATCGAGCATATTTTTCTTAAGATCAGCAAAAGCGACGACACCACCAGTGGTTGTATTTGTATTGGTTGAAACTGTACTGGTACTAGTTGAAGTACACCCAGCTCCGGCTAATAAGGCCGAGGCCGCTACTAAGGTAAGAACGCGTGAAATTGACATAGATATACAATAATGTAATGAATTAGTTAAGTTGTGAGGCAGTATAGCATATATTAAAATATATGCTATAGTATACCCCTTATGACACATCGAATATTTATTGGTCTGCAATTGCCGGAATCATTCCATAAAACCCTCGCTGATTGGCGCATGCAACACGCTGATTGGCCGGTGCGGTGGACTAAAACGGGTGATTTGCATTTAACCTTGATCGCCCCGTGGGAGGTTGAGTCTGTCCAACCAGTAATTAATGCTTTTTATACTTTAAATGGGTTTTTTAACAACCAAACCCTGACTTTTGCTGATATAAAATTTCTCCATCCTGACCAACCAAAAATGCTTTGGGTAGAAGGTAGTGCTAGCCCCGAATTATTGGAAATGAAACAACGGTTACATACTTTGCTCGAACGAACCACAGAAGAACAGCCGTTTCGCCCGCATGTGACCTTAGCGCGGTGTTGGCCAGATGAAGTGCAAAACTATAAAGATAAAACTGAACCGGTTAATTGGCCTGTAACTTGCACCGGTTTAACCTTATTCGAATCACGCCGCGACCAATTTGGTTCACGGTATCGAACCTTGGCGACGGTGGAGGCGTAAAAAATCAAAAACAGGGAAACAAAACAACAGTAGAGACATGCCATGGCATGTCTCTACTGTTGTTAAATTGGTTTATTTAACCTCCTTATGTGGGGTATGTTTGACGCAATGTTGGCAATGTTTGCTTAATTGCAACTTACCCGCTTGATGCAGTTTTTTCTTATTTTTCTGGGTATAGTAATTGATTTTTTTGCACTCGGTGCACTCTAGTTTAGTGAGACGTTCTTGGGACATATAATTATTTAGTGATTATCTATGAGCCGCCCGTCGGAATTGAACCGACGACCCACAGTTTACAAAACTGTTGCTCTACCGCTGAGCTAGGGCGGCTAGGTAAAAACCATACCAGAGGTGGCTGATAAAGCTTTGACTAATACCTTTTATGATGAAAGATATTACACCAACCAGGATAAGACCTGAACCGATTATTAGACCCAGGGCTAGCCAAGCTTCGGTAGTATAAGTAAAGTAGGCTAAAATAGCAAGCGGTGCGGCAATTATTATCACTAATATAAAGGTCACTAAACTTATTATGATCGTCCAAACAATACTCACAATATATGCCACTAGTGTATCGCTCCAGAACGCTTGAAATCTGGCCCAAGCAATTTTTATACTCTGCCAGATACCATGTTGTTCAAACACAATGCCTTGGAGGGCAAAGCGATACACAACGGTCGAAGCCCAGGCGATCGGCAAAGAACACATCAATAAAGCTATAGCTAGTGGTATGGCTAATATTAGGCCAATAATAGTGATCGCAAAAACTATTATAATAACAAGCAAACACATAAGCGGTACTATCACCAATAATCGTAATAAGATCGACATAAATAACACGCGCCAAAAATGCTGCGTTCCCACTTTACACATCGCCCAAAATTTAACGGGTTGCCCTTGTACGGCCCAGGCGGCACCCTGCTGCATACCACTAATGGCTATATAATGGAAAATATACGCCACTATGATGAACAATACTAAACAAACAATCAGTAATACAAACAAGAACCAATAATTTGTCAGGGTTTCAATTAATACCTCAGATTGCGTTCCAGAAATATCCGAACTATCCAGACCATCAATTGCAGCACCGGGAAATCGCGTATAAAATGACCCACTACTTGAAATGATGGCCATGCCCAATAACCACATCCACCGGTTTTTCCAAGTATTCTGCCAAGCTAAGGTTATTATTTTACGATAGTCCATAAATTAGGCTGTGCTTGTTCAAATTATTATATGTGCTAGTATTACCCTCGACTGAAAATAAAGTCAAGTAGTTTTTAGTCTGGGTAGGTGGCGGAGCGGTCAATCGCACTTGACTGTAAATCAAGCAGCCTTAGGCTTTCGGGGGTTCGAATCCCTCCCTACCCACCACAACAATTGATTATGTTTTATTTGATAGCAAAATTCGCTTTCACAAAATACATCTGATCAAGCACGGTGTTTGTTTGCGGTAATATTTTAGCCACTATCACATTATTACCAAAAAAACCTTTAGTGATATCACCTGGTTGCATCACCTCGGCTTGAGCGGCTCCAAGATAAATAGATTGATACGTGACTCCATCAATCACCACGTTCGAAAAACTATTCTTGCCAGATAATATACCCACAAACTCTTGTGGAATTATTTTGGCTGTTACCGGATAAAACAACTTTAATTGATCACCCATCTGCGCTGTGATTAACTCAACACCAGGCGTTTGATCATAAACAGTTTGATTGACAATAGTGTACCCGGCAAGCGTCGTCGACTCCGTGACGGCTTGATCTAATACTAACAGTAGTTTTAGCTCGCCTTGAGTATTAGCTACTTTTATTTTTCCGTTAAGAATTAATTGATTAACTACACCATTATCTTGTGTCGATGCATCAACTTCCATACCGCTACTGAGTTTGGCAAATTCTATAAACACTCCAGTAAAGAGAATAACTAAAATCACCGGGGCAATCAGGGAAATATAATTCTTTTTCTTTGGTCTAAAACCACGCAGTAGTAACGCGTTACTGACAACAGAGATTGAACTAAATGCCATCGCTAAACCGGCCAACTCAGGTTTTAGTACCAACCCAAAGGCTACAAACGCCCGCGCCGCAATTGGAATGCCGATGACATTATAGAACATGGCGAAAAACAAATTTTGTTTTATTTTTCCCATGGTTTCTTTAGCCAATTGAAAGGCCGTTACTACATCATTTAAATCGCTTTTCATGAGAATAATGCCACCGGTTTCCATGGCCACATCGGTACCGGAACCCATGGCAATACCCAGATTCGCCTGCGCTAGCGCCGGGGCATCGTTGATACCGTCCCCCACCATCGCAACTCGTTTGCCGGCTTGTTGTAATTTTTTTATTTCTTGGGCTTTGTGTTCTGGTAACACTTCGGCTAACACATTGGTAATGCCAACCTGCTGCGCAATCGCCTGAGCCGTGCGTTGATTATCACCAGTGAGCAAATAAGTATCTATCCCCATCTGCTGCAACCGAGCAATGGCCTCGCGCGAAGTGTCTTTGACAGTATCCGCTACTGCCACGATACCAATTAAGTCTTGCGTGGTGGCTAACAGCATCGCCGTTTTACCCTGTTCTTCTAAACGGATCAACTTACGTTGCACTTTATCGATCGATAATTGTAATCGTTCAGTGACCAATTTACGATTGCCAAAAAAATACTGTACACCGGCAATTGTCCCTGTAACGCCATGACCAGGAATGGCTTGAAATTGTTCGACCTGTCGCAATGTCACCGCTTCCTCCTGCGCATAACTATAAATCGCCTCAGCTAAGGGATGTTCGGATAATTTTTCCAAACTCGCCGTGATAGCTAGAATTTCATTTTCATCAGTCAAACCTGAGCTGATTATTTCTGTCACTTGTGGTTTACCCTTAGTAATCGTGCCAGTTTTATCAAACACAACTGTGGTAATTGAACAAGCCGCTTCGAGTGGTTCCCCACCTTTAATGAGAATACCATACTCAGCGCCTTTACCGGTTCCTACCATCAAGGCTGTTGGTGTAGCTAAACCCAAGGCACACGGGCAAGCAATTACGATTACAGCTGTAAAGGCCATTAACGCAAACGTCAGCTCGGCACTCAATAAAAAGTACCACACCAAAAAAGTGATGAGCGCAATTCCAATTACAATCGGAACAAAACGCGCGGAAATACGATCGGCAAAATTTTGAATCGGGGCTTTCGACCCTTGCGCTTCTTCAATTAAACGAATGATTTGCGCGAGAGCAGTTTCGCTGCCGACCTTAGTCACCTCACATTCAAAACTGCCGGTTTTGTTGATTGTCCCACCAATTACAGTATCACCCACCTGCTTCTCGACGGGCAAACTTTCCCCGGTAATCATCGATTCATCCACCGCCGATGAACCACTGACAAGCTTGGCATCAACCGGCACTTTTTCACCGGGTCGAATAATCACTCGCTCACCCTGCATCACCTCAGCGATGGGAACATCCTGTGTCATACCAGACCGAATCACTCGAGCTGTGGTCGCTTGCAGACCCATCAATTTACGAATGGCATCTGATGTTTTACCTTTGGTGCGTGTTTCTAACCATTTCCCCAAAATCACAAACGTGATTAAAAAGGCAGCGGTTTCAAAATACAGTTCGGGAATTTTTACCCCATTAAGACCGATCAGCGACTGATTATTAATAGCATAGACAACATAGTTTACTAAACTGTAAAAAAAGGCCGTTGAGGTACCAATCGCAATCAAACTATCCATGTTAAACGTTTTCATGCGCAACGAGGCCCAGGCGCCTTTATAGAAACCAGCTCCAATAATGAATTGAACCGGCGTTGTCAGCAACAATGAAACTAGACCAACATAGGGCAGTAATTGAGTGGCTCCGGGTATCCAACCAAAGAAATCAAACAACATAAAGTACACCATCGGTAAACTCAAGATCAAGCTGACCATAAATCTTTTCCAATAGTTCTGGATCTCGTGTTGCCGTTTACGAGAATCAAATTCTGTATCCTTCGTATCCACTTCTTGGGCTTTATAACCAGCTTTCGCGACGGCGGCAATCAGTTGTTGCTTCGAGGCACTGGTTTCATCATAAGTCACTAAGGCTTTTTCGGCAGCGAAGTTAACACTGGCTTGTTGTACACCGGGTACTTTCTTTAAAGACCGCTCAATAATATTGGCACACGAGGCACAGTGCATGCCAGTTAACGACAAATTGATGCGCTGATTCTTATTGCTACCAACTACTGTAGGTTTTGGTGTAGTTTCTAGAGCAGTTGGAGTAGGTACTATTGTAATTATAGTTTCTACTTTAACTTGAAACGGCTCACGCGTGGACTGATGCTCACCTACCACAGTTGATTCATAACCGGCTTTGGTTATTGCCTCCTGCACAGCGGCCATATTTGTTTTGGTATCATCAAGCAGAGCTGTGAAGACGCCAGTGACATGATCAACTGTCACATCGTTCAGACCAGGCAGTTCTTCACATTCGGCCTTAATAATTTTTTCACAAGATTGACAAGTCATCCCTTTGACTTGCAACGTTATTGTCATATTCATAGGTTTAATTTAATTAACAGGTTTTACATCAGTCACTGAATAAGCATTAGTTACTACATACGTTTTACTTTGTTGAATAACTTGTTTAACGCGCTCAACCTCGGTTGGATCAAGTTCAATGGTTAATTCACTGGATTGATGGTTAATTGATTTGGGTGTAAAGCCGGATTCAGCTAAATCCATGGTGATTAATTTTTCGCAAGCATGACAAGTCATACCGGTAATAGAAAACTTATATAAGTGTTTCATAGAAAAACAATTTTCAATAATTAAGAGATTAATGTGTTTAAGACACTACTGTGAAGCTACCACGCGCCATCCCCATTGGGCAAGAGAACCCAATTTTTCCAGTTGTGGTTGGGGTGAAGGTTATAACATTATCAGTGCCGGCTGATAATTGTTTGGTGATGTTCAAACTTGGAATCATAATGGTTTGTGCACAACCGGAGGCATTGGATCCATCAATGTGCCACTCGACCGGCACACCTTGTTTAAGAGTGATACTAGCTGGTGCATATGAGATACCATCGACGGCCATATTCACCACTTGTTTACCACCGACTATATTTACATCAGCCGTACTGGCGCTGGCCGTGGTATTAGAACTAAAGCTAAACCAATCCGGTATTTGAATATCGGCTAGAGCCAAACCATTGTTGAAGTTATACAAGCCTAATATTAACACCATGGCACCGGAAAATTTTAGGAAGTAACGGGCAAACGTTCCCTTGGCAAAACTGGCCACCATACCAACACCTATCAAAGCTGGCATTGTCCCCAGCGCAAACACCAACATAGTAATGCCTCCTTGCCAGAAACTACCGGTCGTTAAAGCATAGAGCTGCATCGATTGCGTAAAACCACAGGGTAGAAAAAATGTCAGTGCGCCTAACGCCAACGGCATCCAGGACTTATCGCTATTGGTTAGATTATACATTTTTTCACTGAACCATTTAGGCATGGTTGGAATGAATTTTTTACCCTCAAACAATTTCAGTATATCAATTCCCAGTAAGATCATCACAATTGAAATACCCATCATAAGCCAACCGGAAAACTGTGGTGATGGTGTAATGGCTTTACCAATCAGCCCCACTACACCTCCTAATATAAAGTAAGACAACAATCGACCTAGATTAAACAATAAATGTGGTTGTAATTTTTGCCATTTAGTAGCCGCTTGGTGGGTGTCATTAAATTTAGCCGATACACTTAAAATGATACCACTCATTAACGCCGAACAGGTCGACATAGCGGCCACTAACCCGATTACGAAGATGGTGCCTAAATTTATTGAAGCATCAACTGTAGTTGAAATGGAAAAGACACCAAGAAATTGTAGTATTTTATACACTACAAATAATATCAAAAGTGCCACACCAAATTCTCGCCAATGATGTTGCTGAGATTGTTTTACTTGAACTGATTTGTCTGACCACAAACTATAGCCATGTTTTTCCAGTAAGGCTTTAAGCTCTGATTTATATAATGGAATTGTCGCATCGTGTTCAATCTCACACCAACCATTGGCATGATTTACTTTAACACGTTTAACACCGTTTAGCTTCTTAAATTCTCGTTCAATGATTATCTCACAACTGGTACAGGTAGTGCCTCGCACCCGAATGCGATCAGTGGTTAATAATGGTTCGGTCATAAATAAATAATATTCTTAGAATGCTAAAATGTATCCAGCCAAAACTGCCCTGATACACTCAATCTAAGAAGACAATTTGGGCACAAAAATCCCCGGTCACGATATTTTTCCACCGCTGTTGTTTAAAATACCAATTTAATTTACGCAACCCTGGATTAACTACCACTGCATCTAAACGATGATACTGTATTACCAGGTTGTATACAACAAGCGCAACAAAACCAGACAGAAAAGAAAAATACATTAATTGCACCAAGTCATTGATATCAATTTGTCCAGCTATGAAACAATAAGCCGCACAATCTGGCGAAGATTCCATCACCATGTTACCCATCATTTGATGGTATGTAACCCAACTAAACAACACTAACAACAGTGTGATTGATACCTGGATAGCACGTTGGGAGATGTGTTGGTATGTCATATCTACTATGACTGGTAGTATACCAATAATTAAATTTTTGTCCAGTTTTACAATTTCCGTCTGCGTAACAACACGGCATTAAAGGCCACAATCACTGTCGAAACACTCATAAACACCGCCGCTATGGCAGGTTGTAAGATTATACCTTGGGCGGCTAACACACCAGCGGCGAGTGGAATGGCAATCACATTATAGCCAGTCGCCCAGAATAGATTTTGGATCATCTTGTGATAGGTGAGATTGGAGAGATGGATAATCTTAGGAATATCACGCGGATCATTTTTTACCAGAATAATCCCGGCCGACTCAATGGCTACATTAGTGCCGGCACCGATGGCAATACCCAAGTCAGCCTGTGTCAGCGCCGGGGCATCATTCACGCCGTCCCCCACCATGGCTACTTTTCGACCCGAACTTTGTAATAGTTTCACCTTCTCGGCTTTCTGATCCGGCATGACTCTCGAAAAATACTCATCAATATTTAATTCACTGGCTACCCAGGCCGCCACATCTTCAGAATCACCGGTGATCATGGCAGTTTTTATCCCCAGTTTTTTTAATGTCTTTATAGCCTGTCTGGATTCTTCCCGAATAACATCGGCTAAAGCAATACTACCTAACATCTTTCCAGCCTCGATCACTTGGACAATAGTATGCCCCGAAACTTGACTAGTTACTTCTGCACTAAAATTTCCCACTTGCACGACTTTACCCGCAACTGTTCCGATCACACCTTTACCGGGTACACGCGAAAAATCTTGCACAGTTAGTAAGGTTAAGTTTTTTTCGCTGGCAGCAGTAACAATAGCTTTAGCCAAGGGATGCTCCGACTGTGCATTCACCGAGGCGGCTAACTGTAATACCTGATCGTCTACTGTACCCACGACACCAAACTCACCCTTGGTTAAGGTACCAGTTTTATCAAATAAAATCGTATCAATTTTTCTGGCGGCTTCCAACGCGCGGCGTTCTTTTACTAATAAACCATTGCGTGCCGCTAAGGTGGTAGATATAGCCGCAACGAGCGGTACAGCCAAACCCAGTGCATGTGGGCAAGCAATTACTAAAACTGCCACCAATCGTTCGGTGGCCGTTACGACGCCAGCTCCCACGAGTAACCAAGTAATAAATGTAATACTACCAGTTACTAGAGCAATAATCGTTAAATAAAACGCGGCTTGGTCGGACAACATTTGTAAGCGTGATTTAGAAGCCTGCGCGTTGGCCACTAAGTGCATCACACCGGCCAAAAATGTTTGCTCACCAATTTTTTCAATCACTACTTTTAAACTGCCATCACCATTGATTGACCCAGCAATCACCAGTGCACCAACCGTTTTTTCGACTGGACGGGATTCACCGGTAATCACCGATTCATTTATTTCGGATGTTCCATCAATAATCTTCCCATCAGCCGGAACGTTTCCGCCTGGTTTCACCAACACAATATCCCCCACTATTAATTCGTGTAACGGTATGATTACAGTTTTATCACCACGTATCACTTCAGCCTGATCGGGTAATAGTTTCGCTAATTCATGTAAGGCTCCTTGTGCACCTTGGACTGATTTCATTTCTATCCAATGGCCCAACAACATGATGGCGATCAAGGATGATAATTCAAATAATAAATCATGCTTACCACCCGATAATATCGACCAAACACTATAAAAATAGGCTGCCGAGATGGCCAAAGAGATTAACGTCATCATGCCGGGTAATTTATCACGCAACTCACGATACGCGCTGGCCAGAAAAACCCAGCCACAATAAAAAAAGATAAAACTACCTAAGACTAAAAATACATAGCGGTATCCAAAAAAAACCGGCGCTTGAATATGAAAAATCATCACAGCCATTTCCGAATAAAAAAATATCGGTATGGTGATAACCAGTGTGATCCAAAATTTTTTTAGAAAGTCGGCCGTATGATGACCAGTGTGTTTGTTGTGTTCGGTATGGTGATGTTCCATCATTATAGTATAACGGTTTTATCACGATTACACTACACATAATACCTATTGTGTCATGGAAGAACCAACATAAAATCAATGGTAGAGACGCGATTAATCGCGTCTCTACCATTGATTTTATTTACTTTGTTTGTGTTTACCCCCGTGCGGCTCTTAAGGCATTGATAATTACAATCACATCAATACATTCTTGCCATAAAGACCCAATCAATGGCGGAATCCAACCAAACGCCGCGGCGATCATACTTAACACACTTAAACCAATCCCCACCCAAATACTTTGTAAGGCGATCTTAATCGTTCGTTTGGCAATGTTAAAAACGCGCAGCACGAGCGTAAAATCTCCACCCAGTAGCACCACATCAGCGGCATCCGACGCAGCGGTGTGTTCTTCATTGGCGAACACGATACCAACGTCAGCCGCCGCTAGGGCCGGAGCATCATTAATACCATCACCGACCATGGCGGTGACTTTGCCGGATTTTTGTAACTCGCGTAGACGAGCCAATTTATCTTCAGGTGAACAATTACCTTGGACAGAAATATTTATCCCCATGGATTTTACTAGTGCATCGGCCACCGTTTGTTTATCGCCAGTTAACATGTACATTTCAAAACCGGATTGCTCTAATAAATCCAAATGCTGTTTAGAATCTAATTTTACTTGATCTTCAAAGTGTAATAAAGCAATTAGTTTACCCTCACCGGTAACTTCAATGGTGAGTTGTTCAGTATTTTTATATTTCGCTAAAGTATAACGCTGTCCATCAATCATTCCGGAAATACCGATACCCACCACTTCTTCAACTTTCTCTACTTTGGGTATGGAAATATTTTTATCTTTAGTGTGTTGCACAATGGCCTTGGCAAAAGGGTGCAAAGAATTATGCTCAATGGCTGTGGCAATACCTAATATTTTTTCCTCACTGTAGACAGTATCTTTTACTTCCACTTGATTTATCACCGGATGACCTAATGTAATAGTACCAGTTTTATCAAAAATCAAAGCTTGCGTGCGTGATAAGACCTCGATGCTGGCTAAATTCTTCATGATGATTTTTTGCCGAGCGGCCGCACTCATCCCACCAATCAGAGCAATGGGTGTAGCCAAAATCAAGGGGCAAGGTGTCGCCACAACTAAAACTGCCAAAATAATTTCCACATCACGCGTGAAAAAATAGGCTGTCCCTGCAATGATGGCGGTGAGTAAAGTAAAAATGGTGCTATAACGATCGGCTAAGCGCACCAAGGGTGCTTGAGACGACTCGGCTTCTTGGACGAGTTTAATAATCTTACGGTAGGTAGATTGATCGTCAGCGGTAGTTACATTAATAACCATGACATCACCAGCATTAATGGTACCACTGCGCACGACATCACCTTTGAGTTTATCCATATAATATGGCTCGCCCGTTAATGATGATTCATCAGCATAGCCACTAGCACTTTCTAAAGTGCCATCGAGCGGTATAACTTCACCGCGCCGGATTAAAATGCGTTGACCAATTTTAACTTCTTCAATGGTAGTTTTAACATGCGTGTCACTATCATCTAATAATGTCACATCTTTTGGAATACGATCAATTAACGACGTTAAGGATTTCTTCGCATGCAACATGGCATATTTCTCTAACGCTTCACCAGTGGTTAGCATTAATACGATCATGCCACCAACTAAATAATCTTGGGTGATAAAAGATACAATTACGGCACACAAGGCGATATAATCCAAACCAAACTTGTGTTTTAAAAGAGCCTTAATTGTCTCCAATAAAAACTTCCAGAAACCTATCACAATGGTGATAATCATAACGACACTAGCCACTAATTCTTGATGGACGACATATTGAATTATTAATGAAACAACAATGCCACTGGCCACAAAAATAGGCATTTTAATTACGGCCTGTAAAGCGGTATTTTTCATATTGCGATTATAGCACATCTTTTTATTATGTGATAAGATAAAAACATATTTAATTATTAGGAGGATGATATGAAAAAATACAAATTCATCGTTGGCTGTTTGGGAGCTTGGCTGTTAGCCATGATGCCATTAGCCAGTCAGGCTTTTACTGTCACCAGTACCGTGACATCAAGTGATGCCACCGATGTGGTGACGGATTTAAGTGCTATGGTTCCTTCAGAAGGACCAGAAGGCATTTTACAAGAAGTAACGGCTTTTTCGTACACGGCTGATAGTGGTAGTGCCACGTATACCGCTAATTTTACCGTCACGGACGATGCCGATGAACTGACGGTCGCACCGTTTGTCATGGGCGCCGGTGCCAATATATCCAATTTAACTTTGGATTCTTCCAGTGAGCCGTATCAATATTCTGTGACCTTCACAACGGGTGATTTTTATATCCCAGACATGGGCAAGGCCCAACAATTTGTCTTTGTCTTTGTCGGAACAGCCGCTAATCCATCATTAGATAATCCAGAACCAGGCAATGGCCCACCAGATGCTATGAGTGGCGGATATATTGCTACTACCGTACAAGATTTTCAAATCATACCACCAACTGGCCCAGACGATGCCCAATTTGGTGTGGCGGTAAATGGCCCAGCTGGTACCACTGGATTCTTTAATATGAAATTCCCAGCCAGTATGTTGGCTTTAATGAGTACTATGTCCGGCAAAACGATCAATGCTTCGAACCTAGCCGTGTTTGTGGATGACGACCAAGCGTCTGTCAGTGTCACGGAAACTGACGATGGCGGTGCATTAATGGCCATTGCAGTAACATTTAGTACTGATAGTACCGAAACAACCAGTTCCCTGGCCTCGGCCTCGTCAACTATCAGTAAGGAAATTGTGGCTAAAGAAAAATTAAGTTTAAGCTCAGCTTTTGCTGTAGCCTCTGTGCAACGCAGTGAGCAAGCTAAACTTTACGGTTGGAAAAAATCAGACAAAGCTAATAAAACTGTAAAAATTTATCGAAAAAAGTCGACCGCCAGTAAATTTACCCTGGTTGGCACAGTAACAACCGATTCTGATGGTTATTACGAATATAAATTCAAAGCCAAGAAAATTGGCTTAACAGCTGGCACTTATAAGTTTAAAGCCGTCAGCGGTGGCGTTACTAGCCCAAAGCAAACCCTCGTTATTACTAACTAACACTGTTTGTAATATAAGTTAAAATAACCCCGGTATTTTCCGGGGTTATTTGTTTAACCAATTTTAAAGATGAATCTACTTATTACACCGCTACATCCCGCTTTGTAAACCAAATTGTGGCACTTATCGTACAAACGATACTGATACCAATAAACACCCAATAAGTTTCCGCGTTAATAATATGTTGAATTAGGGCATCGCCCGCATTAAAATAGTAAAAGAAAGACAGGTATTTTAAATTGACCAGATTTTCACTTAAAACAGCCACGATTTTTAAAAAGTACATCACTACTAATGTGCCACCTAATATCATATAAACCTTTCCTCGTTCAGAAAATAATACTGTTAATAACATGCCAAAACTATAAACTGCCCACCCAAATAGCCCACCTAATAGAGCCATATAATAAAAAGATTCAGCGGCAAAGTCTATATGATACAAATAAGCCATTGGAATTGTTGATAAAATAGAAAATAATAAAAATAACAATAAAGCCACTATACCAGCGACATATTTTGCAAAAAATATTTTCCACCTGGCAACCGGTAAAGCCAAAACTAACTCAATCGTACCATCTTCAATTTCTTTGGTAATAGCTGCTCCGGCTAACGAAGCTAAGAATGGAATTAATACAATTGGCCAAATAATACCATAATGTTCAGCCGCTAAATAACTAGCAAATCCGGTAAACGAACCTTCAAAGCCAAAGGCTTCTAGTAAAGAGTGTGGAAATGTTTCTAAAATTTGATTATATGACGAACTGATTTTATCGATGGTTGGAAACAACGCCGTATACATCCAGACCATAATAAACTCACCACCCCAGTAAGCTAACAAAGTATATTTTTTATCCCACAATGTGCGCCAAAATATTGTTACCATACAATAGTTATTTTTTATAATAGTTTAAAAATACATCTTCTAAGCTGGCATGATTCAAATCAAAGTCGGTAATAGTGTAACGGCCAATAGTTTTAAAAAAATCTTTCAGCTCCCCCGTAATGGTAAAGCTATAACCAGCATTTTTTTCGGCGACAAACTTTACATTTTTTATAGACAACTCCGGTAAGGTTACTTTCTCTGCAAATGTGACATGCCCAATGTGTATATTTCTACCTTTTAAATCTGTGATATTTTCAACTACCACAAGTTTACCAGATCTAATAATGGCGGTGCGCGTACAAATTTTTTCTACTTCCGCCATGTTATGGGAAGAAAAAAATACCGTGCCACCTTGTTGCTGAAATTCTTGCAAAATAAGATAGACCTCGTTTTGCAAAATTGGATCAAGCCCACGGGTGGGTTCATCTAAAATCAGCAATTTAGGTTTACCTAATAGCGCTAAAATAAAATTTAGTTTCTGTTTATTGCCAGTCGAAAGGTTTTTGACGCGCCTGGTTGGATCGTAGTTTAATCTTTTTATTAATGGTTGCAGCAGTGGTGATGCTCCTTTAAAAGCTTGCACGTACTTAATATGTTCTAACCCTGTCCATTTATTATATAAATGTGTATCAGATGATAAATAACCAATGTCATTTTTTAGTGATACAGACTCTAGTTGGGCATCCTTACCAAAAAGAGTGATTTTACCGGCACTCGGCCTAATAAAATCCATGAGACAACGTATTGTGGTGGTTTTACCGGCTCCGTTTGGACCTAAAAATCCAAAGATATCACCCTCTTGAACTGTGAAGGAGACTCCGGCAACGGCTTTTACAGAACCAAAATGTTTGATTAAATTATCCAATTTGATCGCCTCCATATCAGCTATATATTATCACACTGTAATACTATATAATAGAGTTTATGCGCTTACCAAATAGAAAACCAGGCAAATACACTTTCCTGGCAGTAGACACTACTATGACGCCGGAAAAACTGGCCGCTCTCAAGGAAAAATTAGACCGTCTCAAGAAAGTTACTCGACCACAGGCCATGAAAGACACGCGGCAGTATGGCGAGAATGGTGATTTTTCGGAAAATGCCGAGTATCAAATAGCCAAGGGCAGATTGCGTGGATTAAACCGACAAATTGATGAATTGGAGTATCAAATTAATCATGCTGTGATTATTGCCACACCTAAAGATGCCGACACTGTTCAGATTGGTCATCAGGTGACATTGCAAACCCACACCGGAGCGGTTACCTACCAAATTCTTGGTTCTAGTGAATCTAACCCCACAGCCGGTATCATTTCCTATCAATCCCCTTTGGGAGCCGCCTTAATTGGACACAAAACTGGTGAAATAGTTAAAATCAATAATAAAGAATATACTATTAGTCTAATAAAATAAACAAATAAAAACTTTCTATGTTCAAAAATCCCATTGTAAAAAAAATTGCATTTGCTCTGGTTGTTACCGTGGTGGGTTATTTTTTATTAATTGGTACTTTCTTGCTTGATTTTGCCTTCCAAAGTATCGTCAGTTTCGTGTTGAGATTATTTATACCAGCCGATCGCCTTTACACACCATGGTTTCCACCAACCATGCATGTCACCTATGCACTTTTGATTGGTATAATCTCATGGTTTATCTTAACATCTAAAGCTAATCTATTGGTAAAAGCCACCTGGTTGATGGTGCCGCTGGCCGTGCTCTTGGCTACGGTTGGAATGTTTTTGAATCAGTGGCCTGGTTTAGTCTATTTCATGGGTAGTTTGATCACGTTTGGCACAATTTACTTCATATATAGGCGGAAACTGTCTTGGTTATACTACTATGCAGTGTTGTTGGTAGCCGGTGGTTTATTGGTATTGATGTTGACGGGAACGGATATTTAGAACCAGGCCATTGACAGCTAACTAAAACTCTGACATACTTCCCGAGCAATAGAGTTGTCTTTAGGAAAAAACTAACTTAGACTTTAACATCTAGAGCAGCTAATTAACTAACCGAACCATCATATGCAAGGAACAATCAAAACCCTTACAGACAGAGGCTTTGGTTTCATCACCGTTGAAGGTCAAGAAAAAGAAATTTTCTTCCATTCTTCCTCATTGGTTGATGTCACTTTCGATGACCTTCGCCAAGGTGATACTGTATCTTTCGATACTGAATCATCCGACAAAGGCCCTCGCGCGGTCAACGTGAAACGCGTCTAATAACGTAAGTTATTTAAAAAAACGGCTCACCAGAGCCGTTTTTTTGTTATTAACAATATTCGATGAAAAAAAAGGGGGGGGTGGGGCGGCAGGAATTTCTTCCCACACGCCCCGGATGTTGCACCATTTTCGGCGAACGGAGAAACTCCGGAAGGTTGAGACTACGTTTTGGGCGGGCTAGATCTACCGCGGCGCTACTTGCGTAGCTTGGCAGATCAAAACCGGCTGTACTTTGGTGTCTCGAACACCTTATGGGGAGCCTCTCGCGTTTCACCTTGACGGTGCGACGCGCTGGACATTACTGCCCGGCATTTATACTTCACTCAAAACCTGCGATGTTCTGACTTGGCAGCTTGTTGGCTGCCAATCCTCCTGTATTGTAGGTTGTCTCTTTCGAACGAGAACGAACTTACCGAGCCCAGAACTCGGGGTTCTTCCATATTTGCCTCGTGAACGGTTTCGGGCAGAACACACCTCTCGATGTGCGAACCCATCGTGGATCCGCACGGGCGGAGTTTATATAATCATCAAAAATTCGTCAAGGTTAAACGTGGTATTTGGTATATTTTACCACTATTGCTATACTACAAAGCAATATAATTAATAAAACAAAATTTTTGTATGGAGGTATACAAGATCACATGGCAAAAGATAGTAGTGCCTGTTTTAGGCGTATTATTAACAGTGTCTTTATTCACCGCGGTTGAAGGGTTTGATGATGGCAATTTTGATAGCAGCACAGATGCCCCTGTGGCCGATAATACAGCCACGGCTGAAGTAGACCAACTTGGGCCGTTTGGTGGTAATTTACTGGATGTCGCCATTGATAGTACGAATGATATTGTCTATACCATAGCCAAGGACTCACCGAATGGTTTTTACCGGTCGACAGATGGCGGCACTAATTGGACAGGCTTAAGCGGGATGGATGTAGGTGGTGGTATTGCCGTAGAGGTGGATCAAACAACGGGTAATGTTTACGCTAACTTTGCTCAGGGTATCTACCTCAGTACCGATCATGGTGTCACCTTAACAAGAATTTCAACTGATTCCGGTACTGGTATATTATTTGCCAATGGTGTTTTGTTGTCAGCCGCACAAACCGCCGGAGCCATCTTAGTAAGTGCCGATAGTGGTGTCACCTTCAGCACGGCTACCGTCACGGCGGCGACCGATCAAACCATTTGGGATATTGATTATTCCGCCGCTGATGATAGTTACTATGTTCTGACTTTGGATGCCAGCGATCAAGTGCACTTATATCATTCAACCACAGCCGGTGCTACCTGGGCGGAAGTAACCGCTCCGGCTTTTAGCTCTAGTGCCAGCGAAGCGCGCTTTGCGGTAAACCCATTGGATGCCAATAATTTATTTATCACCGGTGGTAATAACAACAACGCCTACTATACCACCACTGGGGTATCAGGTTGGACTGATTCCGGTGTAGCTTCAAGCGGCGTAACGATTGATCAAACTGGACGCATTTGGGTGGCAGAACAACATTCTGATGATGGTGGTGTGACGTGGGAAAATTATGATGATAACAACACTACTTCAGCCATTGGTGGCCGCAATGTCACCGTTGACCCAAGCGATGCTAATGTTGTGTATGCCGATGCCATGCCGGGTTTAGCTAAAAGCAATGATGGTGGTGCTACTTGGACAGATATAAATGATGGTTTATCTGGTGTCACGATTACAGATCTAAGCCAGGCTACCGATAAAGATAATGTTTGGGCCGCCGCTTATAATGGCATTGCCAAAACCAGTAATTTTACGAGTGGTAATCCCACCTGGGAGTTTCCCGTGCTCGAAGAACCCGGTGAAGGTATTTGGGTTGACCCAAACAACTCGGATGTGGCAGTGGCCGGCTTGATTGGCAGTCTGAAACGCACCAATGATGGTGGCGTGACCTGGTCTGATAATTTAGTTGGTAGTTTAATTGGTGCCACCAGCCAAGTGGATGACATTATAGCTGATGTTAATGATGCGGATATATTGTATGCCGGCATATCAAACGGTGATCCAAACCAGCCAAAGGTTGGCCAAGTGATTGTATCGCATGATCAAGGCCTCACTTGGGAAGACATGAATCTGTTAGATGATGGTTCGGCTCAGACGATTGCTCAAGCCAGCAATGGTGATTTGTATGTTGGTATTGGTACAGAAAGTGAGTTATCCGGTGTCAATGGTATATATAAATACAGTAACGGTAGTTGGACTGACTTAGCCACTTCCCCCGATGAAGACATTGTTAAAGTCATCGTTGACCCGAGTGATGATAATATTGTTTACGCCATAGCCAGTGTGTTCTACAACAATGGTACCGGCACTAACTTTGGCTTCTATAAATCAACCGATGCCGGAGCCACTTGGACAAAAATTACCGACGGGCTTGATCATCTCCGATCTTTTAACAGTCTGACGGCCCAGGCTTCGACCACGCCAACCACATTATATTTGGGGGCGGAAAATTATTATGGCCAGGGCGTGCTGTTAAAATCATCTGATGGTGGTACCACTTGGGGAATATTATATACCGGTTTACAAGATGAAACCTTCTATACACTGATGTTTGACGGTGTCACACTAGGGTCGAGTAGAGGTTTGTTTGTGGTCAATTCTAGAGCTGCTTTAACTTTAGCCGCCAAGAAAAGAGTGACGGTTGGTTCGAAAGCGACGATCAATATCACCTTAAAAGATGCCGCCACTAATAGTAAATTGAAGCATAAAAAGGTGAAGATTTTACGCAAAACCAAGACTGGTTATAAACTAGTTGAGACAGCCCGTACAAATAATAAAGGTAAGATTGCCTATCAAGTTACACTAAATTCAGCTAAGAAATACTATTTCAAAGCCAAGTGGACGCCAACTGGCAGCACTGCTGATGAGTACGTTAAAGTAACCTCAAGCGCGTTAAAAATAACCGGGATCAACTAGCTACATCTAAACTTATATTGTCTCAAGGTGAAAAGTCCGATTATACGCTTGACCCCACACAATATAGCGGCGAATGATCTCTTTGCTTCCTTGATACTTAAAAATGATCCGGGCTTTTCTGAATTCGTGACCTTGTAAGTCTGCGGCTTTAAAAATGCCGTTATCGTTCGTTTTACCGCGCCATAATTCATCTCCGTTATAACGTTGCACAATAACATTAGCCTGCTTTAATTTATTATAATGTTGATCAAATACCCGCCCAGTCAGTGAACTGTAGCTTTTTTCCCAAACGACAACGTCGTCAATTTCGGCCGTGGTTAAATTCGTTCCATCATTATTAACTGAAAACACAATATCAACGCTTTGTCCGGCATAAGCGCTTAAATCCAGGATGGTACCACAAGTTGTAACATTATTCGCCGGATAGATGGTATCTGTGATATAACTTTGACCAGTTGTTGTATTATTTACCGTATAGGTGAAATAATCATCCGCCAGGCTATCGGTTGTAATAAAATCACAAGTAAAATCGAAGGTGATTTTTCCAGACGCGGCCGAAAGATCCACTGTCTGTTTGGCTTCCTCAAACGTATTAAGTTTGCCTAAGGCCAAACGGTGCGTTAAATAATCTTCATTATAAACAATATTTTCTTCTGCCGAACAATTTGTGCAAGACCAGGCATCCAAATTTGCCTCAAAATCCCCATTGCTCACAACATCCCGGCTATACGCCGCATTGGCCACTCCTGACCAGCCTAAAAAAATCGCCATCACACTGCCTAAAAATATTTTCCGCATAAAGTTTGGTTGTTTAAATAATAAATACTTTATTCTATGCTCTAAGCCTAGCAAAAATATGCTATCTGTACCAGATTGCAAGTTTATAACGAATCTTGTAAAAAAACCGCCATTAATAGTAACTTCCCGCCAGACAGGTTGATGTCTAAAGTGCGTCTAATATTACTTCTCAGTATAACAATTAAAATAAGATCAACCACAATTAATAATCCGTAGATTATTTTTATGAACATATTATTATTGTAGGCT
>JBAYIY010000013.1 GCA_041665365.1 Patescibacteria group bacterium | reverse complement strand
GTATAACAATTAAAATAAGATCAACCACAATTAATAATCCGTAGATTATTTTTATGAACATATTATTATTGTAGGCTTATGTGCAATAATGGTCAAAATGTTTGTTGTATTTTTTCTGGATACCTAAACACCTCCCAACCCTTAAACCCTTTCCTAAATAGGAAGGGGTGCCCGAGTCTTCGAGGGCGGGGGAGGTGTTTTTACGTCAATACAAAAAAGCGCCAGATTTTTACTGGCGTAGAGGGGGGTGGGGCGACGCAATGGAGATCCTCAGGTTCCATTCGCCGCCCCGGTTTGTTGAACCGTCATTGGTGTGTATACACCATCGGAGCCACTCTGTGAGGGGTTATGATCAGAATCATCCCCGTTGGAGTGCTCGGCTAGGCGCGTACACACCTTAACGGTGTTTACTTCCAGGTTGGGCGGACCTGGTTATTTTTTTGCCCGATTCCTCCTTTAGTTTTGAGTTTTTACAACAACATCTGGAGCCAGTGATCCTTCCACTCCACGCCCTTAGCGCGGAGGAGTCGACCGACCACCATCGGCATGTTGGATTTATCTTCATGCCGCTCCATGAAGATGGCCAGTTCGAGAATTCTGGCCTCATCCCCGAACAGGGCGGTGAGCACAGCCTCCTCGTCGAGCTTCATGGTCCCCAATAACAACGACATGTGAAGGGGGTCGGTCACGGTAATCCCGTAAAAGAGATCGGCCAGCAGCCGAGTCTCCATCACGTCAGTCCACAGTGAAGCATCTGAAAACCTCCCATGACCGATATCGCACGCTTCCGCGGCCAGGCAAGCGTTTGCGATCACGAACGGGGCGCGATTCCCGAAACGAGCGTGGTTTTCGGCGACGAAGAGAACAATATTCTTGACGCTGAACATTTTCTTGTCCCCACGGTTGAGTTGTGTGACTTCCTTTTACAACAAGTTGGGTTATATAGTCAATACGAATTTGTGTGAGCCGTTGACCGGGTATGATCCGGTGACCTCCTCCTTACCATAGAGTTCTACAGTAGGAGAAGTTGGTTTTAAGCTATTAGAGATTGAACAAAGTGCTGCTTTTCAAGAATTTCTGTAACACATGAACTCGGGTATTCTCGCAGGAACTTGATTAAATGATCGTGACGCACTCGCGCCTTGAAGTTAAGTCTAGACTGATGTGTTACAATAGTCAAAACTCACAACTAAACTACAAAAAATTTACGAACCTCTCTCAAGAGATATTTAAGTATAGAAGCAACAGGATACATAATCTGAAGTCCTTGAATTCTGCTGAAAAAAAGAAAATAATTAGAACCTTAAAAATTGTCGATACACCGACCATCGAAACACCTAATCGTGTACGCTATACGATTGTCTCAAATATTCCTTCCTGTTCCTCGAGTGATTACTGTGAAAAATTAATGAACCAACTAAAAGATGATATATTTCCGCTATTCAGAACGAAGGGGTTCGCGCCATTTACTATCGCAAGAAACTGTTTTTGTTATATTGACCATATAGCTAGATTACGCTTTGGAAAAGATGGTAGTATGGGTAACATCAATAAACTAATGGATGATTTTGGATCGTATCCATTTATTAAAGAGCAGTACAAATTATACAAGTTTGACCTACAACAAACTTATAGACATCACTTAGTACATAATGTTGACCCATGGCCAATGGTAAGACAAATAAAATTGCATCAACGTATTGAGACTCACGTTATTGGTTTTCATATTAAGTCTAAACTACCCAATAGTGTAAAACAAAAAAGATTCTCTATATTAAAAAGAAAATTTTCTGAAGAAAAATTTAGAGCTGGTCTTTGTCATTTAAGATACGATAAAAATTATAATCCGATCATCAACACATATTGCCTCTTTTTTGATACAATCGACTATATAAGTAGATACAGAGCCATATTAAGTACTGATGACAACGAAGAACGCGATTTTGCCAAACATTTTATTGACTTGGTAATTGAAAATCTAGATAAGGCGGATCCGAAAAAAGTAGGGCCTCTTGACTATTCAACCAATAAACTATGTACGTAAATAAAATCACTAGGTGTGATACATCTGCATTGTCAGTAGAAAAAGATATAAAAAATGTCTAGGGGTTTTCGATCACACTACCCACAAATTTTTTCTGGATACTGTGATCGAGTGGAACAGTGACTCGATTCCCCCTTAGTTGTTTGTTGACATCCACGTCTGTTCCGACCCGGGATGGGTCACATGAATGTATTGTTCTCATCTGCTGAACTACTCGACCTGTCGAACTTCGAGCTCACGCTGATCCTTGTCACGGATCCGCATGATGATCTGAACCTTGCCGCTCCAACCACGCAGCATGTTGGGGTGCCAGTAGATGGTCGGGTTGCCCTCGACCATGATGGTCTCGACGTCGAAGCCGTACTGGCCTTCGATGCCGCCCATCTGGAACATCACCTGCCCCTCCACCACGATGTCTCCGTCTTGAGCATCAGGGAAGTTGCTGGGCTCGAGACGCAGGAACGGGATGGCGGCGAAGTGCAAGTCGTCCTTGAACATGCCGAACGGATCACGCTCGCACTCGTTGAAGAAGTCATGACCGACGTGCTCCGTCAGCCAGCTCAAGTCGTCGCCCGATGCAATCAGCCCCTTGTCGTCAGCCCGGCTCTCGGCGATGCCGATGACCCGGTCGCGCAGGTAGGCGTAGTGGGGACGACGTTCGAAGTATTTTCTCACAGAATTGACGGTGTACACGATGAGCCTCCTTGGTTCGTGTGCCATACTGTTATCAAATTTGAGGGATAAAGTCAACTCAGAAAACGATAAAACCACCGGCTGCAGTCCGGTGGTTTTATAAGGTTAAGTCTTAAGCCTAGACAACCAGAAGCAGCTCAATTGCTCCTGTTTTTGGCTGATATATAACTACTGAATTATTCTTAATCATAATTAAGTCTACAATATCTTACTTACCTCATAAAATAAACTAACAACGAGATAATAAACAATCCAATGTCTTCGATAACACCATCTCTCTGCAGCCCTCCTAGCCCTCCTCTTAACCCCTTTCCTGAATAGGAAGGGGTGCCCGAGTCTTCGAGGGCGGGGAAGGTGTACTTACGTCAAGCTATTTTTTTATTATTTTAATTCTTCAAATCTCTCTTGGAGCCGTTGACCGGGTATGATCCGGTGACCTCCCCCTTACCATAGAAACTCGAAGGTAAGAAAAGTGATTTTAAGACTGTAGGTGTTGAACAAAATGCAGCTTTTCAGAAATTCTTGTAATACATGAGCAGGAGTACTTCCACAGGAGCTGAATTAAATTTTTTGATGTGCGTGACGCTAGATACGTCTTGGCATTAGTGTACTGCTATGTGTTACAATGGTCAAAGATTTTAATATAGTAAATTTACCCTAGTGTCACGAGAACAACTAACAAAATGTCCGTTGTGCGGATATGCTGCAATCAAACAACGTCACAACCCTACACTAGATATCTATAGTGTTGAGTGTCCTCGCTGCGGAGAATATGATATTCACTCTTATACCGTTTCGGACCAAGATATAGTGGCAATAGTTGAAAAAAACAAACACATATTATCCGGCATTGCACGAGAACTATATGAAGCTAAAGAACAGAGCCCTAGTTACACAAATGACACTATAGACAGTTATATTAAGAACCACTATCTAGTGCCATCAGAAAATGATATAGATCAGAAACTCAAAAAAATACTAAACTACATTGCCAACCAGACAAAATACTTCGGGGAACTTATCCAAATCAACTTGGATCATGATTACCCAATCGCGTACGCAACTAATAGTAGAGAATTCATAGCATTACTGAATTTACTTATTGCTTCGGGATATATAGAAAATACATCACGACCAACAGGCGTATGGCATGTGCAGTTATCACTGAAAGGCTGGGAATCGACCAAGGGCATTCTATCAAACCAACAAGAAAAAGATCGGGCTTTCCTAGCAGTTTGGTTCGATGATGAAATGGATCCAGTAATTGCCTCCATGAAAAAGGTCGTTAGCTCAGCCGGATATAATCCTATTTGTCTTAAAGGGGAACATTTTTCTGATCCAATCATGATCAAAGCGCTCAGTGAAATTAAGCAAAGTCGTTTTATTGTTGCTGATCTCACCGGAATGAGGCAATCTGTATTCTTTGAAATTGGCTTTGCTCACGCATTGGATATAGAAATCATATATGTAATAAAAAATGGTGCAGACCTAGATGAAGCTGACAGAAGTAAATTGGAATACTATGTCAGTCACTATCAATGTCACAGATATAATAATACGGATGCGCTGGAAATCATTTTACATGATGCTATAGGCGCAAGGATAAAATGAAACGTTTACAGATAATTACATTGGTTTTACTGACATTGGGTGTTTTAGCTCAACCCGCATTCGCCCGGTCAGGCTGTTGCTCTTGGCATGACGGCGTTCGTAGTGATGGCTGCGGTTGTAACGATGGTACTGCTCTATCCTCTACCTGCGCTCCATACTACCAATGCACCAGTTCCTCATCGTATGGCAGTACTTCATATACTGCTCCAAGTTTTGAAAAAACATATAATGGTACCACCTATTATTCAGAATCATCATACAATGCTGCGGTAACAGAAGCTGAATTTGAACAAAGCCATAAAGAATCAATAAAAAACAATTTCCAGTCTATTTTAGAACGTGAGCCATCAGGTGAAGAAGTTGAAACTTGGTTCAACTTTTCCCGAGATATTTATGACATTGAACAAGCTTTGCTGGGAACTGATGAATATAAAGAATTACAATTCAAAAATGAACATGAACAAAATGTTCGTACTGCCTATATAGAAATAACTGGCGAGGAGCCAACCGAAACTGCCGTACAATCACTCGCAAATAGCAGTCGAGATATTCAAGTCATACGAGGCACTATTCAGAATGAATATCAACCACAACAAACTGAATCAGGTAATACAGATTCTCAAACCACTACTACATCAAAAAAAACAACATCAACCAACAACAATGGCATTGTAAGCTTTCTTGCTGATGTCATGGCATTTCTGGTGGTTATAGCGCTAATGATATTTGGTGTAAGTTTTCTTGCGCTCCCATTCATTCTGATTTTTTTACTCATCCGTTGGTTACAAAAAAGAAAAAATAAGTAACAAAAACCGCCGGCTGCAGTCCGGCGGTTTTATCTTTATTGCGATCCCCTACGCTGGCATGCACAAGGCATTGAGCCGGCTACTTTCAGTGGCGTTACGTACGTTTTCAGGTAATACGTTGGTATAGATCATCGTAGTCCCAATGTCCGTGTGGCCAAGCATCTTCTGGACCGCCACAATGTCCTGTGTGGCAGCGTAAGCGTATGTGGCGCAGGAGTGACGGAATGAGTGTGGACGGACATTAAACCCTACTACCCTACTCAATCGCTCGGTAATGTGCTTAAACCCATGCTCCGTAAGACGCTGACGAGTATTGAGGGATACCCATAAGTCATCGCTAGTAGCCAGGGCAAATCGTGAGCGTTCATCAACATATGCGCGTAATTTGCCTGTTAGAATTGATGGCATTGGGATGCTACGTGAGGTGCGGGTTTTTGAAGTGATTGCCCGTACTGTCAGACTTGCCGTTTCGAAATTCACATCTGATGTTTTTAGGCTCAGAAGTTCACCGCGACGGACTCCTACTAACAACAGTACCATAAACATAACCTCATTGCGCAGACGCTCAAAGTAGGGCTTATCATCCAACTGCACTGCACGCATGATCTTTTCTAATTCTTCCTCTGTATAGAATTTTGGAAGATCATGCTTAATCTTTGGCCCCTTCACATACTTAATCGGATTTTCCGGCAAATATCTTTTTCTTACACACCAATAAAGGAAGGCTGAAATGTTTTTGCGGTAGGTCTTGATCGTCATTGGTGCTAGTTTCCGCTCAAACTCTAGGTAATGCAGGAAGCTCCGAAACAGAGGCTCTGTAAGTTCATCCAGATACTCCACAGGATGTTTTTTGAGGAACATTCTCCAGGTCTCCTCGGAATTTTTTATTGTGACTAGAGACTTGATCGAGTCTAATTGACCACCTCTCGCCTCTCCAAAGTACTGACCTAGAGCGAATTTAATTTTCATATGGTTATGACTGGTTATTCTGGTGGTTATTTAATACTTCTTCCTCACGTTCCATGAAATAACGCATGAGCTTATTCCACGTCATCTTGCGGTGAAACTTAAACAGACGGAGATCGTCCCAGATTTTATCGGCCAGACGCATTGTATGGACTGGATAATGTATACGTTGGTTCATACCACCCTACTTACTTATATTTTTAGGTGCGGCTTTTTTCTTTTTATGACCGAGGTATTTGTACGAGGCTTGAACTAAAAGATCGCAGGCTATAAAAATTGTATCGACAATTATTATCTGCTCTGTTTCAGAATTAAAGTCTTCTGTCATACGTGATAACCTTTGGTAAGCGTCTTCACTAATAGCAATTTGGTGTTTCTTAAACATATATTTTTAGTAAATAATAGGAATAGCATAGTGTTACTAAGAATTACTATGCCTTATTTAATTAAGTTCTCAGCCTACGTGTTCCTTTATTGTCCAATTGCCTGCAGGCAAGGTCACACGTGTATCGCACCTGAAAACTAATATATCTATTAGTGATCGTATCTCACACATAGTTCGGATCCATATGAGTTCCGAACTAGGCCACTCCTATTAGTAATTATACCCTGTATTACTTAAATTCATTTTTGAAGGGCTGTGGAAAACTTTACTTAAGCCTCTATTTAGGATAACATTTGAATTGGCACTACAAGAATAATCCTACAAAGACTGGGTCATAAACCCCCGTTTTCTATTGCATTGTGCATAGGGACGGCGGCGGAGGCACAATCTTCTTTGTAGGATTCGTGTAGTGCCAACTAACTCCGTCGCCCTTTTTGTTTTACAAAAGGGCCTAATAACTAATTAAGTCTCTATGGCACTATCACAAGAGGAAATCAACAAAATCCACGAGGAAGAAGCTGAGCGAGCAAAGGCCCAGCAACTGTATGCTGCTAAGCACCCACAAACGGTCGTGGTCAAAAAGAAAACGAGTAAATTAGCCATGGGCTGCGGTACGTTGTTTTTTCTGTTTATCGTTTTGCCCATTATCATTGTCACGGTTCGTAATGCCTCTCCAGAACAACGAGCGCAAGATCAGGCTCACCAAGCAGCCGATGCAGAACGTATGCAACAAACCCTTACTGAGTTGGGTCGAGTCGAGGTTTTATCCTCAACGATCGAGTTTGATAGCATTGGTACTCCTGAGTTAGTGGTAAAACTTAAAAACAATGCTGGACAGGCAGTAGATGCTGTAACTGTAGAATCATACTTTTTGAATAACTATGATGAACCGATTGGACAATGGAACAGCAAGTCACGCGAAGCATATCGAGGGATTATTCAAGATCGAATTGCATCAGGAGCGACTTACACAGCCACGTTTAATTTAGCCGTATACGACCTGGCTACAAAAGTAGATTCTACGACTGTGGTGAAGGTACATTATGAGGATGGCTCGTCTTACGCTCTGTAATACGTGCCAATTGTTGCATCCAGTCGTTAGGTGACCACGACCCTTCTTCTACTGCTGGCCCATACTTCGATTCTAGGTGATCTTTGCTGGTTTCAACCTGCGCCTCTGTGTCATCAATTGAATCATCGTTCTGAGCTATGCGAGTTGAGTATTCCATGAACATTCGGATGTGTACTGGGCTACCCTCCATAGCCTTAGCATAAAGACAATCCAGTACTTCAGGGAGCTTATTGACGGTATGACGCGCGATCAATTTTAAGACTGTCTGACGCACAAATGGTTCGCCTTTCCAGCGTGTTAAGGTCGCCGGATGTACGTGGAGGTATTCCGCTAGTTCCTTTTGAGTTTGAGGCCGTCGATATTGAACTGGATGAGTGAGCCAGCCGATGTAATACCATTTTTCTGGGTTTACGACCTCTTTAGAATTAGCAGGAATTAACATTGCTTCCATATAGATAATTATACAATATATCCATGATGTTTATTTCGATCTTTATAAAGTATCTGCTATTATGGTTAGTAATTATGGGGATTCTTCAAAAACTATTTGGGCAACCAAAGCCTGGTAAGCCAAAAGTTACCTTTACTATTACTGAAAATGTTGCAAGTCCAATAACTACCCTTAAGCCCAGAAAGTTGCTGGGCTAAAATAACTAATCAATTATAAATCTTTATGAGACTTGATATTATCAATGATTACAACTTTAGTGACAATGAGAAGATGTTTGTCAATGAAGCTGGCACTGGGCAAACATCAGACATCAATCAAACAAGGGTAACATCAACTATCATTTTGGCAAAGGTTATTCAAAAATCATCAAAGGAAATAATTGCGTCAAATGAAAGACTATCAGTAAGTAATGAAAAATACACTAAGGCGATGCTTTGGCTTACCTTTGGCTTGGTCATTACAGCCATAATCCAAATAATTATTACGGCTATCAGACCCTAACACAGTGTCAGGGATTACTTGGTAACCCAGCATCTAATAACCGTTCTAAATACCTATCTTTTCAAAGTATGTTCTTCAAGAAAAAGCGAATAGGTAAGGCGCTCGAAGCTAACAGGTTAATCCATGATGCCATTAGCATGGGCGTCATGGATAAGTATATTACTGAGGACAATCTCACTGTGGACGATTTTGAGTTACAGCTATTAGCTAGGGCTATTAACTGGGTCGCGCCAGATCGTGATTACGACATCACTGATGACATTAACAGCCTTGATGAGGGCTATAAGCAACGATTCATAGAAGATGAAAATCAAATCTACACAAAAGGGTTGGGCATTGTAAATTCTGACTCAAATCTTGAAAAATTGATCAATCATTACGTTGCGTTGGATATACATTTGATGGAGGCGCTTTATCCAAAGAATGCAGAAGTAAAACATACTGGTATTAAGCGAATGAAAAAAACGTTGTTTCAGTCATCGGAGAAAGAGCCCAATGTTAAATCAGCAAACTTCTACGATGAATATAAAAAGATGTTCATACGATTTAACGAGGATTATGGTAAGTACGGAAAATTCCTCAAGAAAGAAACTATTGATACGCTGTTCGACTTAATTTCTTTGTATAAATAACTATCCAAGCTTCATGCCCACTGCTGTTATATGACTAAACTAGAAGTTAAGTACAGCGACTTGGTTTAGAGCACTTTGGGAATTTTCCATATGCCCAATCCATTGATTGGTTCGAAAATCGTCCCACCGAGCCCGAAAAATAGTCTAAAATTAGACAAAAATATATCAAAGCAACTAAAGACCTAAAAACCTTCACTCTCTTGTATACAAGCAGGGTGACTTTCAAATAAAGTTCAGGTGTGATACACCTTAATTGTTATGAATGATGAAGTTCTCTCTGTTCAAGCAGAGCGAGACAGTATAAATGCAGAGACCAAGAAATTGGCAGGCGAATTTAATGTTGCAAACCAGGAAGTCGTCGCCTACACAGCAAGCTTCTATAAATATATTGGGTCATTGTCAGCCGGTGCAATTGTAGCTTCGATATCTTTTTTAGGTAGTCTCACAAGCGAGATTGGAACTGTTGAGCTCTACCTATTTAATTATGAGTATAACAACTTCTACTTTTTATACACCGCATGGTTCTTACTTCTTATTTGCATGTTTACAGCCCTTTATAAGGGGCAGGTTACCATGGAAAGCAAACACTATCTTTATAATGGAAAGTGGGCCAAGCTCAAAGGCGAAGATAACAAAAATGTAAGTGAATTATATCGCCTTCAGTTGGTGGCCAATCCTAATCAAGAACACGCAAAGGAGTTACCTTCTCTAATCAAGGATTATGAATCCGTTTCACGTACAAACCACAAGCGGTATGAGTTTGCTTCTTTAGCGAGCATGCTGTGTGGTCACATCGCGGATGTATCATTCATATTAGGCATTGCGACGCTGGTGATCTTTGGTATAACGTCGCTCTCAGTCAAGTAACTGTTATGGGCTACGGAATCGAAACGGAAACAACTAGCCAGCTTGTTAGCATACTACACACGATTTGGTCAGGCGTTCTTACGACCGGATCAATCTCAGGTCTCATAGCTCTCACTTATACTATTTTCTCAAATATAAGAAAACGGCCGCAATTTAAGTTTGAACAAACTGGATTTTCCGGTTATACAAAATCTGAGGATAAGACACATGCGTCTTTCACTTTTCAAGGTATACTCAGCAACGTTTCAATGGAACCCAACACAATTAAACGTATCATCTTGGTTGTCTGGAAAAAGAGAAAGTATAGCGCCATTAGATTCGGCTGGGATCACTGCGGAATTCTTGATAAAGGTACTGGGCAGTCGTTAAGCTTACCGCTACGACTTGATGCGCGTGACAGCAAAAATATCAGAATCAGTTACAACATTCCTACCATTGGGAATGAAGATCGAAAAATCATTTTCAAAAGTGATGCGCCTGGTGGATGGGTTAGCAGAAATTGGATTGAATCTTATTGGAAAACTTTAGTCTTTCGTATCAAGGGCACATATAAACAACGCCCCTACGAAATTGCGATCTTGGATGTGAATGATAACTTGTTCGATATGTACGGACAGTTGTGTAGCAGAAAGGAAATCGACCAGCATTGGGTCACGGGCAACTATTATGACTACAAACGTTGGCTGCATAATTGTAACATAGTGATGACCCGGATTCGTTTTTATGTGCGTCGGTGCGCCCGGTACTTTGGCTTCTTTTAGAAGATAGACGATTGTTAGACGATTCGCTGACTCTCCCCTCTTCCGTTGGTCTAGAAACAGGCAACGTATAGGGAGGGTCAACCCTTTGATCCGTGGAGAGATACAATCCTCTAACTCTGGGCTGACTACGCAAAACGTTCTAAACTCGTACCCGTAAACCTAGGGCGTTACTGAGCTGCCTGGTGAATGTTTCTGGGTATTAAACCTGATCTAACCACCTACCAGTTCGAAACTGGTCCCACCGAGTCCACAAATATAACCAGCTTCATATATTCAGGGGGTGTTTCACCATCTGACTCCTCATATGCTCAACTGAAGCCGATAGGTAGATTGTTGTCGTCTTAATATCATTATGTCCCATCATCTTAGAAAGGGCATAAATATCACACCCACCTTCAAGCATTAACGTAGCAAAGGTGTGACGCAGCATGTGCGGGTAAAATTTGATACCACTAGCCTTCTTTACTAAGTCAATCATGTGTTCAAACCCATGAATCGACAACGGTCTATTGTCGTTGAACGAAACGTAAAAATACTCGCAGGTCTTGTTCATTCGGGTACGCTCAGCTAGGTAAGTGTTGAGTATAGGTCTTAACTGGTATGGCATTGGCACAATACGATCCTTATTCCCCTTACCTTGATGAATTGAAACCGTTAAGTTAGCCAGATCAACATCAGTCATTTGTAAGCGTAGTAACTCGCCTTTCCGTAAACCACAGTACAAGAACATAGAGAAGATTGCATAGTTACGGGCTTTCAAAAATGGATTGAACCACTTATGGCAACGAACTGTTTCGAGCAAGTTCTTAGCTTCTTGTTTCGTGAGGCGTGTGGGCAATTTCTTTTCTAACCTAGGCTTTTCAATCTTCTCAAATGGGTTAACCTCAACGATATGGTTTTTCTGTGCCCATTTGTAAAACACGTTCAAACCCTTATGGTAGGACACAAAGGTGATCGGCTTCCAGTGGCGTATGGTTCGGCCTAAATAAAAGAACCGCTCAGCTAGCTCTGGCGTGACTTCTTCAATTTGCGTTACTTCTGGCATTAACTTAAGAAAAATCTTCAATGAAGACTGATAGGTATCTATCGTATCGAAACGATAGTTCTTCATGGTTGATTGGTACTCGCAGAACTGTTTGTGGACTTCGCGTATATCCATATGGGTATATGTATTACCCTGTGGAAGTACAACGCTCTTGATTGAGCCGTTGATCGGGGTTGAACCGATTACCTCCCCCTTCGTATACACCTCTGTTTCAATTTATCAGAGGACTAGACTGTATCTTCATCATTAGCCATTTAGGGACGCAGAATGGCCAATGATGCCCTTGTCAGTCGTTCGAGCGGTCATGTTACTGATCGCTACGGTCTTGGCCTCTTGCGAGGCTATTAACCGTAATTCGGGATTCACTGAGCGATCACTCGCTTAGTGGGCGAAACCTCTTCGGTTCACCATGGGGGTGCTCTACCAGATGAGCTACAACGGCATGTGTTACATTTTGCTCGACCACATCTACAGTAGAATAGGTCGTGCCTTTTTGAAAAGTGCGGATTTTGTTCTAGTCTTAGCCTTTTAAGGTCATGCTGACCAGGACCACTTCCTTACCATGGGGGTGCTCTACCAGCTGAGCTACAACGGCATTATGTGAAATAATCACATGAGAGTCTATACTACTCAATATCCTATTTTTTTGCAATATCTTTTCTTTCAATTCGGCAAGGGACGTTTAAAAAATCAAACGTCTGATGTAACGCTGGGTCTTTTTTTACACCTGGGAATATTTCCCGATTAGCAATTATCTCTGGTAAAGCATTGGAAACCAAAATCATGCCACCCGGCTTTAAAACATCATCGGCCAATTTACCCCATTGATCACTACATAACGTATCCCTATAAGCTTGGAGCTCAAACATATTAGTTGCCAAAACAAAATCAGCCACCGGTCGAAGTTGTCTTTTTCCGACCGTCAAATCAGCCAGTCGCGTAACAAACTCTGCGTTTGAATTTATGTCGATGCCAATAGCATTGGCACCAAGCGTATTAATCAGTCTGACAAATTCTCCGTCCATGCCAGAACCAAAATCCACTATATTTAATCCACTAAATGGTTTAATGTCTTGCCACGCGTCTAATGCAAAGCACTTTGTCTGATCTTTATATAGCTCCCAAACTTCAGTTCTTTTTTCGCCTTTTAAACCCCAATGCAACAGCATGGGCATGGTTCTGCTATTGAATGCAGACAAACGATCAGACCGATAATCAGGGCAAAACTTATTAAAATTACGTTGCCATATCGAGCTCATTCTGACTTCTTCCCTGCCAGCCGGAACACTATAAAACGGATAATTAATCCGCTCTGCTTCCGAAGGAATTTCAAACCTGTCTTCTGTAGTATGGCGTTGTTCTACGGCTACAGGATCAAAAAACCTTTCTACCATATTGTCATGTTACATCGCATCGATCTGCTCCTGATACTTGAGTAATTTCTGATTATCCGGATTAACTTTTTTCAAAGCATCCAATGTCCCCTGGGCTTTATACTTCAATTTATTCAAAATCGTCAACTCAATGGCGGCATCAAGATTCTTCGGGTTATTGGGACCAAGCTCCAACGCTTGCTCAACTGCCTCTAGTGCATCTTCATACTTGTGCTCTTTAGATAATAGCTGGCTCAATTTTAAATAGGTTGGCTCATCCTTTGGGTTAACCCGCACTAAAAACTGCAAGGTCGCCACGGCATGGGTTAAATCATTCATGCCTTCGTAAACATTGGCCAGACCTCGATAGGCATCAATGGCGCGGGCATCTAAACCAATGGCGGCAATAAATTTATTTTCGGCTTCACCGAGTTTGCCTTGTTCTAAAAACACGGTGCCATCTTGGATATACTTGGTAACCGTTCCAACTGTTGCGGTTGTGTCGGCATCATGACTAACTATCCCTTTGGCGGCTTGGCGATAACGCTGCTCCAAATTGGTCAAACTTTTAAAGAGGGCAGCGAAAATCTTGGTTAACACTTGAACAATTGGTTTGAAAAAAGCCGCTAAACTCAAACGTAGGGTGGAGACTTTACGCCGTAAACGTTCCTCCACCAAACTGGCTTTGCGTTGTTGCTGCCGATGTGTGGGCATGGCTTCTAAATCTAGTGCCGACGCTTTTGGAAACACGCGAATATAAATATAAATAACCACTCCGGCGGACACAACGGCCAGTAGACTAGGAATGACGTAGTATAACCACGTCATGGGCTTACAAACTTATGCGCTTAAAGGCCGACACCTGAATATTTTCACCCAATTCAGCAATCTTTTCAGTGATAATATCTTGCACCGATTTTTTATCATCCATTACAAATGGTTGTTCTAAAAAACACACTTCACTATAGAATTTGGTCATTTTACCTTCCAGGATTTTTTCAACCACATTGGCTGGTTTACCTTCTTTGGCCAACACGGTGGTATGGACATCTTTTTCTTTCGCTACAATTTCAGCCGGTACATCCGCGCGAGCAATATAAGTCGGATCAAAGGCGGCAATATGCATGGCTAACTGGTGGGCTAATTGTTTGAAGCTATCAGTGCGCGCCACGAAATCTGTTTCACAATTAACTCGCACTAAAACTCCTACGCGACCTTGACCATGCACGTACGCTTCCACTAAACCTTCACTCGCTACGCGATCAACTTTTTTTGCCGCCACTTTTTGGCCACGTTTGCGTAATAACTCAACGGCTTTATCATAATCATTGTTCGCCTCGTTTAACGCTTTTTTTGCATCTAACACACCGGCACCAGTTTGCTCACGTAATTTTGCAATTAATGTAGTGTCTATAGCCATATTATGCTGGTGTTACTTCTTTTTCAATTTTTGCTCGACCCCGCTCAATCGCAGTCGATACTTGTTCTACTACATAAGTAATGGATTTTACACCATCATCATTCGCCGGAATAGGATACTGCACTTTATCCGGATTAACATTGGTATCAACCATGGCAATCACAGGAATTTTTAAACGATTAGCTTCTTTAATAGCGGTTTTTTCTTTCTTACAATCGACTACAAACATGGCGTCGGGTAATTTTATCATGTGCTCAATACCACCTACCTCACTGGTTAAATCTTCAATCTCACGTTCCAACATGAGCTGTTCCTTTTTGGTATAACGTCGTTCCTGCCAGATACCCTGCTCTTTTTCAGTTTTAAGCTGAGTTAACCGTTTCATTAAACGGCTGACATGTGGAAAATTAGTCATTAAACCACCTAACCAGCGTTCAACTACATAGGGTGTACCAATTCTTTCGGCGGTGGTTTTAATCACAGCTTTGGCTTGGCGCTTGGTGCCCAAGAATAAAATGGTTTTATTCTGCGCGGCCATGTCTTCAATCAACGGCAAAATGGTTTCCAGTTGCTGTTGTGAACTCTCCAGGTTGATAATGTTAATACCTTGTCTGATACCAAAAATGAACTTGTCCATTTTAGGATGTTTTTTCGATGGGCGATGACCAAAATGCATACCAGCTTCGAGCATGGCTTGCACTGAGGTATTTACGCCAGTGGCGGCTTGAGACATAGAATAAATTGATCTTTAGACTACTACCGTTCACCAGGGCTGGAGCGCGATTGATTAAAACCGGCCAAGATCAGCACTGTTAAGCAAACAGTATGATTAATTAACTAACTGGGATAAGTTAACATAGACTGGTGATAATGTCTATATATTGCCTTTTATACCGAGGTATGTTAGCCTATCGCTATATGACAAAAATCAACAAAGAATTACTAAAGGGCTCATCGGATATATTAGTGTTATCTGTCTTATCGGTTGATCCATTATATGGTTATGAAATTGCCAAACGCATCAAGGCCCAAAGCGATGATGTGCTGGCCATGGGTGAAGGCACGTTGTATCCCCTGTTGCACAGGTTGGAACAAGCTGGATTTTTAGAATCCTTTTGGAAAGAATTCAGTGGCCGCAAACGCAAGTATTATGGTTTAACCGTCCGCGGTCAAAAAGTGTTATCTGATAAAACTGTTGAATGGAAGGCGTTTACTTCAGCCATGAATGCGGTGGTTAGTTAATAAATATGCGTCAAATTTGGCAAGAAGAATTAAGTAGCCACGTGCTCGATTGCGCCGATGATCTGGTAAAATTGGGTTATGATCAAGCTGCCGCTTTGGTTGAGGCAAAAAAACGCTTTGGTGATGAAGACAAGATTGTCGCTGAATTAAAAACCATTCACCCCTGGCTCGCTGCCTATGCCGATTGGATTGTACTTGGTTTATTAGCCTTCAGTCTTCTCCCCCTAGCAGCTAGCTACTACTTTGCTAGCCCCTATCTCAGTTTAGTTTCAGAACAACTAATAATCTGGTGGTTTACGGGATCTTTTGTTGTTCTAACTGGATTACTCGTGAAATGGCAGTTACACATTATACCTCTCACTAATCGTCTGAGTATTTATGTTGCGGTCAGTATTGGTTTCTTTATTAGTAGCTGTATAAACATTGCTTTAGATATCAATAACTTTGAGGTGATTGTTTACAATGGTTTATTTGGTTTAGTAATTATTTTGATTTTAGAGTTAGGGCGCAAACCTTTGAATATCTATTACAAAAAAACCATCCTGCTGGTGTGTTTAAGTTTGATGATCATATTTGCCTGGCGTGAAAACGGTTTTTTACAAGACCTAATATTTCCAAACTGTTTGTTTATTGTTGATAATAATCCCACTACCACACAGGTGGCTGGCTGCACCCGCATCTCATTTTTTTCGATTTATCTTCTCTTTATATATGCTTTTAGTTTAATAACACTAGGTTTCATTGGTTATTATTTAGTTAATCTTTGGAAAGCGGGCTCGGGATTATTTCGTAAAGTTATCACCACCGGTGTGTTTGTTTTATTACCACTCTCAGCTATGAGTGTATCCGGTGTAAATAGTCTGGGTGTATTAGATGTCGTGCCCTGGAAGTTAGAGATTTATCAAACTTATGTGGATATATTAGGGCGCCGACCAGAACAAAAGGATTACGATTTTTATGCCCGCACTAGATCTTATGAACACATGTCGCAAGTCCGGGCAGTGTTGTATTCATCAAAAGAACGGCGCGTAAAAATTAAAGACTTGTTTCAAACTACACTGCATCGACCACCGACGAAACAAGAACTTAACTATTATGCCAATAAAAGTATGACTATTTCCGAAATTCAAACTGAAATTCAAACTAAATAATTTTTGAACCAAAAAAATTTATCTATGATACCTCGTATAACAATATATAGCATAGTCAGTTTATTTCTTCTCTCACTTTGTTGGTATGGAGCCACAGTAAATAGTACCAATCGCACTGCCACTCATCGCGTGTTAACTAGGCTCGTCCCAATCACACTAGATGATGTTCCTGTATTTCCTTCTAATCATGCCGTAATTGCTTTAGACCCAATGCAGGATTATACCTGGCAGACAATTCAACTACCGCACACTTGGCTCGAGCATGGTTATTATGTTGAATTGTGGGACGCAACTAACAAACCCATACCTGGTTTCCGAGCCACAAAATTAATCACTGATACAATTGATATTTCCAATATCGATGCATCACTAACACCGTCATTAAGACTGGTGATTTTTCAACCACCCAATACCCCACCGCCACCAACCGACTATGCGGTCTATATTACCTATCAAGAATATCCCAACCAAAGATTATTTGTTTTGTTAAGTATTGCCTTGATGATGTTATGGACAATTATTTTTTGGACGTTGATACGAACCCGTACCGTCCACGTGTCGTTGATGACCGGTTCTTTATCACCTTATCTCGCCACCATATCAACCATACTGTTTGGCGGTATCTTCGGAGCCGTGTTGGGTTCATTTATTGGCGGGATACAAATTCTATATGTTTTGATTAAACTCCCCTTTTTACTGGGTACGACTTTGTTGATTTCTTTTTCCACGTTGGTGGTACTGAGTTGGCTCAGTGGCGTTAAAGCCTCCTTAAAAGAAATTTGGACAGTATCATTAAATTTGTTGGCTATAACCACTTTGGGTTTATGTTCATTTAGTTTGATTCTTGGTTTTTATATTTTGTATCCACTTAATCATGATCAAGTGTTAATTGCTACTATAATATTTTTTATCGCTTCAGGTGGTTTAGCCTTACTCAGTTTATATCGTTGGCAACATACCATAATTTTGCCAGTTGTCTGGATTACAGTTTATGGTTTGGTCTTTCTCCAGCTCGGTTGGATGCTCCGCCCGTGGGTGGGTGTGATTGATCCGGTACACGCTACGGTTCCTATCGCCCGCGCCAATTCCGGCAATGTGTTTACGGAATTGATTCATACGATGGAACGAATCACGGATCCATGATGTGTGTTGGCAGTGGACGAATAATATTCGTCCACTGCCAACACACATGCCGATTCATTAATAATAAATTGTTCATATGAAATTATTCACAACCACAAATCTTCTTCTCAAACATCAATCTGAATTATTCGATCAAACGATCAATAAAAAAATTACGCTCTTTCATGTACTGGAATTATTATTGGTCAGTCTTGTCGGTCTGGCTGCCTTTGGTGCCGTCATGAGCCTGGTCGTGCCAGATTGGTGGCACACTCTCAATATCATGTGGAAAATGATCGCCTTAATAATGGGTTCGATAGGGTTATGTTTACCGTCACTGTACATCTTCAGTTCGATACGTGGTTTACGCCTCACCTTGGGTCAACTACTGTTTTTTGTACTCGCCGCTGTGACCACCATCGCTGTGGTATTAGTCTCCCTAGCACCAATCAGTTGGTTCTTCTTATGGTCAACCGATAATATAGATATCATTCGTGTCATCAATGGTGTGATGATTGGTTTTAGTCTGCTGTTTGGTTTAATTCTGTTAGCCAGACTCTATGCCATGAGTAAATCACCCTTCGATATTCTTGTACCGTGGTTGATTCTAGTGGCTATTGTCACCGGCCAAATGAGCCATAAACTGGCACCATGGTATCCGGTTAATGAAAATACTAATACGAATATCCAACAGGATCTCTAAACTTCTGCTATACTTAACCCCATATGAAACAGACTCTCCGTCTTCTCCTGCTATTAGCCATCCTACCAGGCTGCACGGTGGTTGATCAGTTTAAAACACCGGCTAATCATGTGGTGATTGTGGCTGGTTATGGTTCAACGGTGGCTGAGAATGCAAGTTATCAAGGTTACATTCAAGCGGTGGCGGATTATGTGACTAATCCGGATAATAAAGTGAATACGCTTATTTTCACTGGCAGTTACACTGATAATAAAGACAAATCTGAAGCGGAAGCGATGAATGCGTATTTTAATAAGATAACCGATCTATCAGGTGTGAAAGTACTCAAAGAAGAGTGCGCCATAGTATCTTGGCAAAACATTAGTTATAGTCACGACTTATTACTGGCTAATAATTTTTCTGCTACACAAGTAACTTTATTTGGCGATAAAAATCGCACCGATAAACTGCAGACCTTCGCCGTGTATCTGTTTAATCTTGGTTCTGGTCTCCCGGATAGTGCTTCCAGTTTAGTAAAACGTTCCATCAACACTGTCTCAGTCGATACCCAAGGCTATGATTTTGGCGTAAGTAAAGACAGCCAAGAGGAACAAGATGCCAAATTCGCCTCAGAAATTCTTGGAGCCTACGATGCAAATGCTGGCAACAAACTTCTCCAAAAACGTTTAACCGAGTGGTCAAATAACTATGGTTATGATGTCGCTGATAATTTAGTTAAGCATGGTTGTACCCAATACGCCGGTTTTTAAGACTTTTGCTTGACTCCTATTTAAGCTCATGGTATTGTAGCGCCTATGAAAAAGGACATTCACCCACAATATTATAAAGCCGCTGTCGTCACCTGCGCCTGTGGCCATAGCTTTACCACTGGTTCAACACTCGAAACCATTCAAATTGAAGTGTGCTCAAGTTGTCACCCCTTCTTTACTGGTAAACAAAAATTCGTTGATACCGCTCGCCGCGTCGAGAAATTCCAAGAACGTTCTAAAAAAGTGGCCGCCGCTGTTACCACTCGAGGGAAATCTAAGACCAAAAAACGCGCTGTTAAAGCGACCAAACGAACGGCCAAGGCTGCCTTGAAAAATGCCAGTTCAGGAAAAAATTAATCAGCTGCAACAACGTTATCACGAACTGGAGAAAAGTTTACAAGATCCAGCCGTATTTGGTGATGTTAAAAAATTACGCGACACCTCAGTTGAATTTGATGAGCTAAAATCAAAAATCAGTTTATTTGATAAATATGCTTCGATCGACCAAGCATTGTCTGAAGCTAAGCAAACGATGACTGATGGAGACGCCGAACTGGCCAATTTAGCCAAAGACGAAGTTGATCGTCTCACAAGTGAAAAAGACATCTTAGAAAAACAGATTCAAATTTCTTTAATTCCACCCGACCCGCAGGATTTAAAAGATACCATTGTGGAAATACGCGCTGGCGCCGGTGGTGATGAAGCCGGTTTATTTGCGGTGGAATTATTCCAGATGTATTCACAATATGCCGCCAGCAAAGGTTGGCACATTAGTATTATCAGTTCCAGCCGTACCGGCATTGGTGGTTTTAAAGAAGTTATTTTTGAAATAACCGGGCAAAAAGTTTATTCGAGTATGAAATATGAATCCGGCGTCCACCGCGTGCAACGTGTACCGGAAACAGAAAAAGCCGGCCGGGTGCATACTTCAACCGTCACAGTGGCAGTGATGCCAGCCGCTGAAGCAGTGGATATAAAAATCGATCCGAATGATTTGCGCATTGATGTGTTTCGCTCCGGTGGTCATGGTGGGCAAAGTGTGAACACCACTGATTCAGCCGTGCGCATCACCTATCTACCAACCGGCATGATTGTGGTTTGTCAGGATGAAAAATCTCAACACAAAAATAAAGCCAAAGCCTTTAAAGTTTTACAATCGCGCTTATTGGCCATGAAATTAGAAGCCGATCGTCAAAAAAATAGTTCGATGCGCCGCTCACAAATTGGCACCGGTGATCGCTCGGAAAAAATTCGTACCTATAATATTCCGCAAGATCGTATTACCGATCATCGTATCAAACAAAGTTGGGGTAATATCCATAAAATTCTCGCCGGTGACCTGGAACCAGTTATCACCGCCATTCGTGCAGCCGATTACAACGAACGCTTACAAAACCTGTGAGGAAGAATGTGTCATTACATGAATTGGATATATTATTATGTCATGTTTTAAATAAACCAAAAGAATTTATTTACAGCCACCCAAATTACCCTTTAACAAAACAACAAAATAAGATTCTAAATCAATCTATAAAAAGACGACTACGCGGCGAACCGATCGCATATATTTTAGGTGAGAAAGAATTCTATGGTTTGAATTTTTTAGTGAACAAACACGTTTTAATCCCCCGCCCGGATACGGAAACTTTAATCGATGTTGTCTTACCCCAATTAAAACCCCACGAACTGGTTTGTGACATCGGCACTGGTTCCGGCATCATTGCTATTACTCTCAAGAAACATTTCCCTAGCGGCCAGCTACTAGCGACTGATATCTCCCAACCAGCCTTAACTGTGGCTAAAATAAACGCCAAAAAACATCATACTAAAATACAGTTTTATACAAGCGATGTTCTAAACCATATACCCAAAAAATATCTCTATAAAATTGATTGGCTAATCTGTAACGCACCCTATCTCACCAAAAAAGAAGCGGCCAAAAAAAGTTTAGCCTATGAACCACAAGTAGCCCTGACTCCGACTGGTTCAACTATTAGTATTATAAAAAACTTATTAGAACAAGCCCCCGAGTATTTATCACCGCATGGTAAAATTGTTTTAGAAATCGGTTACAATCAAACTCATACCGTTAAACGATTTGCCAAAAATATTTTTCCCCATAGCACAATTACTGTACACCAAGATTTAGGTGGTTTTGATCGCGTAGTGGTGATTGACAAAAAGTAAATTTTTCAATATCCTACCAAACAATGGCTAATATCTATCCTATAGATGTCGATAAAATTGATTTGTCTAATTGTCAAAGCCCGGCTGATATTGTTAATCAATTAGCCGATAACTTAATCTATAGAGACCCGCTAACAGAGGAAGGACCGGTACCAAAGCACGTTGCTGGAATGGTGTACGGACAAATGAGAATGATCGCTCGACTATGTGAAAGCTATAATAAACAAAACAAAAACGATCGCGCTGATTGGAAACACCACGATGATTGGAGATATATTCATAAAAATATCAGTGACAAATTATTTGCGATTTTAGAAAAACAGGCTGGTAGACCAGTGTATTTATCAATTGATACAGTTAATGAAAAAATTAATGAGCTTAAAAAAAACTTATCAAGCAGAGCTGACCAATACGAAAGAGATCGCGTTATAGATAGAAATAGAAAGCTGATTGTAGCCGGTGGAGCCGCTGCCTTTACCACCTTAGTAACCGCCGCCGGAGTTGGCGTAGCTACTATGATGAGTGCAGCTACCGACACTACTGCCACAGACAACTCATCTCAGTTTGATGACGCAACCTTACATCCACTCGACGACACTCAACGAGAGAGCCTTAAACAAGCCATGACATTAGGTGATAACTACTATGTGCCATTTGTGCAGGGTTTAATGCAAGTATCCGATAACGGTATTGCCCCAGATGGCAGCGTCACCTCGGATCAGACTGTCATGGTCGCAGACTTGACACAAACTATTAATAAACTGCACGACTTAGTAGATAATGGAAAAGTTTACACTTATGTGCCTCCTGAAAAGCCAGTTAATGATTTAACTGCGTTTAACTATTCTTCCGCAGTCTATGATCGTGATCGCATTGTCTTACAAGATAAATTTTTTACTGAATCAAACGAATTAGAAATATTATTGCGTGAACCGGGTGATCATTCTATGAATTACGGAGATTATCTTGGTACTTTAATTCATGTTGCTGATACAATTGTTCAGTTGGAAATAAATGATGCTACTACCGAAAGAGGGTGGATCGCCCCAACCAGTGCTGATCAAAAACAGCACTATGCTGACTCACTACGTTATAAGTTTGAAGAAAACGAACCATATGATGCAGGAAAAATAGGACTATTGGGTATTGATAGTTATGAACTACTTGATGTTATTGTTCATAGTAACCTGCTCGAATTAGGAAATAATCTGGCCAAGGCTGAGTATTCCAAACTGCACCCTGAGCTCATAGTCAACCCCCGTTCAGAAACACGCCGCCGACCCAGATAATGTTACCAGATAAAAATTGACAAAGTTAAGTTTTTTGTGTTACAATATCCATTGTTATAATTGATATAAATGTTATCTATGGCTCAAACTGTATATAAAGTCCTGAACTTTGATGGATGTAAGACAATCCCTGATGTGGTAGCTAAACTTGTCGAAGCAAAAAATTTTGGTGATGGCAATCCTGAAATTACCGGCAATTTTGATGATACTTTATGTCTGATCGCCCATGCTGTTAGTGATAAATCTCGTTTCCGTCAGGAAGTACCTGAAAAAATTAGAGACGCTGTATTAAAAATTGTTAATTCTGGTGTAAAAAGTATAGATATTAGTGATATAACAAATTTACTAACCAAAGATAAATTGTCTAATTATAGCTGGACAATAAGACGTCCCGACATGTTTGTGCCCTTAGAAGATGCATTGCCGCATTGTCAAACCCCAGCCGATTTGGTTGTTGTATTGACTGGTCAGCTAAAAGAAGTAGGGATCACCGCAAAGAGGGCTAGAGAAATACGTGACCAGATGAAAGTTGTAGTAAAATTATGTCATGCCTATAACGCTGCCATAGAAGAAGGTCGTCCGGAAGTATTTAATACACATGCGGACTGGGCTGAATTACCTCAAAATGTTCACGCTGTACTATTGGAAATTTTTAAGAAACAAAATAAACAATTATTACCTGTTGTGCCAAGTTATTTAGTCGATGAAGTTATTAAAAAGGATACTGAACAACATGAAACCACTTATGAAACCGCCCCAACTAAATTTGTTATTGATCCTGATAAACGAAGATTGTGGAAGAAAGAAGAACTACAAAGACTAGGGGTACTACCTGAACAACCTATAGAACCCAACCCTTCACACACAGGAACCATTAGAAACTTACAAAGACAAGTGTCCGATCTTGAACAAAGAGTACCTAAAACTTCAAGTGGAAGCTGGATTAAAACCGGATCAGCCGCTGTTTTGGCTGCTTTACTGGGAGCAGCCGGAGTTGGTATTTACACCCTAAAGAACCAGTCTGATAGTGGCAGTCCTGATATCGATTCTAATGATATTGATTCTGATACTGAATTTCACTTTGAAGATGAATCGGTATTGTATCCGCTGACAGCCGAGCAAAAAGCTAAAATGGATAAATTAATGGAGATCGCCAAAAGATATTACGAACCATTTGCGCGGGCTTTAATTGGTGCCTCTGATAGAGGTATTACCGTAACTGGTAAACTGAGTACCGATCAAGCTGAACTGATTAAAAGTTTTGATAAAACCAGCGATACACTTCATTTTATGGTGAGTGATAATAAAGTACGCACCTATATCGCCCCACCCGGCCGTGAAACTGATATACATTTTGGCAGTTCAGCCGCCAGATATGTCGTCGGAGATCTAAACACCTTAGATGACGACTTAATAGTGTTAGAACAAAATGCTTATGGGCGTGAGGGTTGGCATCAAGTAGAAATTTTAGAACATGAAACTGGTCACCGCGAACAAGTTGCTCCTGGTACTCATCCGCAAACCGGCATGCAAGATCGCAGTACTCTTATTTATGGACAAGACATATTAAATACTAAAGACTATTCATACTACCTCAGTGCTATCCTTGGTGCCGCTGACGCCATTATTGCTCTAGAAGTTTTTGATGGCACCAGCAATGCAAAAGACTGGAAACCGCCAATTAATAAAAAATCAAAAGAGGCCTATGCTACTTTCTTAACAGATTGGTATGTACATAATAATCATGAATTAGAACCATTTGGTATTGATAAAGCTGAATTACGGCAAGCTGTGCTAGCTAGTGATTTATTAACATTAGGTAATGAATGGACTCGAGCCGAATTAAAGATCCGAGCAGACACTATGCAACGTGAAACTAATAAACCAGAAACTAAACGCCGTTTAAAATAATGTCTTCTACTATCCTCCTCATTCGTTTCCCGCTCGCACCCATACCTGATCACATTGGTAAGTTTGAGCAGTTTTTTCATAATGTTTATTATCTATTGAAGAATGATCATAGTGGTAACGCCTCTATTTCGTGTGAAATTGTGAGTGTGCATAATAAGTTGAATTTCTATTTCACCATCCCCAGCCATAATGGAGGGGTGGTAAAAAACATGATCTTTTCGATTTTTCCTGATGCGGAAGTATCCGAGGTGAAACAGTTTGTTGATATTGAGCATCTGCCCGATCAAGTTGTCACCTATTATATGGATCTGGCGCAAACTGAACAATATGCTTTGCGCACCTATCGGGCATCGGCACCAAATGATCCGTTAAGCCCATTTATTAATAGTTTATCGTCTATCCCTCCAACCAATGGAGCGATCTTTCAAATTGTATTACGCCCACTAGATGAAGATTTACATACCGATTCGAGTGGTTTATTTTACGGGGAAGCCAAGCGCAGTGGTGAATCGATGGAAATTCCTAAATTTCATGCCGTGGTACGCTTTGGTTATTTTTATGATGGTAACCAACAACCGCGTCTAGCGGATATTGAACGCTCGTTTCATGAATTCACTACGGAAAAAAATTGGATCATTTTTACACCGGAGGCCAATGTGCAGCACTTCATGAAAGATGTCTTTGCGCGCACCCTGTTGCAACGCAGTATCCTCACCCAAGAAGAGGTATCTTCCCTCTTCCATATTCCCGATGCCTCTTTAAAACTTCCAGCTATTAACTGGATTCTATCCAAACGCGCGCAACCGCCTTTTAACCTACCTACCCCACACACCACCGCCAAAACTGACGCTACTTTCTTTGGTCAAACCAATTTTCGTGGTCTCAATACCACCTTTGGTATTCGCCGTGATGATCGGCGCCGGCATCTCTATGTAGTGGGTAAATCCGGTTCAGGCAAATCAAAATTATTAGAGACCTTAATTATTGACGATATTATAAACAATCAAGGTGTCTGTGTGATGGATCCACATGGTGATTTGATTCAAGATATTTTGCAATACATTCCCGAACATAAAATCAAAGATGTCATTTATTTTAATGTCTCAGATATTGATTGGCCGATTGCCTTTAATCCTCTCGAAAATGTTACCCCAGACATGAAACAACAGGTGACGCAGGGTTTAATTGAAGTGTTCGAGAAATTCTTTGGCGGTGATTGGTCACCGAAGATTGAACATGTGTTTCGCTATACTACCTTGGCAATGTTAGATTATCCTGATGCGACGATTGTGGGTATGATGAAAATGCTGACTAATCGTAAATTTCGGCAGAAAGTTATTCCGGTGATTAAAGACAGTGTGGTAAAACATTTCTGGGCCAATGAATTTTCTAGTTGGTCAGAAAAATTTGATAATGAAGCCATCTTGCCATTAGTGAATAAACTGGGACAGTTTTTGTCTAATCAGTTAATTCGCAATATTGTGGCGCAACCGAAAAACAAATTCAGTTTTGATGATATCATGAATAATCGTAAGATTGTGCTAATTGAATTATCGAAAGGTAGATTAGGTGAAGAAAATGCCGCCTTGCTGGGTGCGATGATTATTACCAAAATTTATCAAACCGCCATGGCTCGCGCCAAACTGCCCGAAAGTGAGCGCAAAGATTTTTACATGTACATTGATGAGTTTCAAAACTTTGCTACCGAAACCTTTGAAAATATTTTATCTGAGTCGCGTAAGTATCGGTTATTACTAACTATTTCACATCAGTACTTACAACAAGTTCCCGCTGAAATTAAAGGTACCGTGTTTGGTAACATTGGTTCTATTATCGCCATGCGCGTGGGCGCCGATGATGGGGCTTATTTAGCCAATGAATTTACACCAGTCTTTACCACGGAAGATTTTATCAATTTGGGAGTCCGTGAAATGTTAATTAAAATGAGTGTCTCCGGCCAAACCACCCAACCATTTTCGGCTCATACCATCGATGTTCCTCCCCCACTGGCACCAAGTTTTGTCCAACAAATTATTGACTATAATCGTCAACATTACGCCACCAGTTTGGCCGACATTAATATTTTAATGGCGCAAATTTACAGTGATGAAGAAAACACTAACTCCACCGCCGCCGAAGCCAATTTTGAAGCACCGATTGTTTAGATTATGACAATCACCAGCCCGGCATTCGCACATTCCAATTCAATTCCAGCCCAATACACCTGTTCTGGTGCCAATCTGTCTCCAGCCTTAAGCTGGTCAAACATACCAGCTGAAACTAAAAGTCTCGTTTTAATCATGCATGACCCCGATGCACCCGCTGGTGATTGGTTACATTGGTTGGTGATAAATATTCCTGTAACAACACAACAAGTAGCTGAAAATACCTCACCATTAGGTGGCGTGGTATTAACTCCCTATGATGGTCCTTGTCCACCTAATGGTGAACATCGTTATATGTTTGATCTATATGCCCTAGATGTAGCCACAATCACCGCTCAAGACCGTTCTAACGTTGAACAAGCCATAATTGGCCACATTTTAGCCCAAGGTACATTAATGGGTGTCTACAAACGCTAGACTCTAGCTCAGAATCCATTCTGGTAAGCTGTTTTTTATCCAGCCGGAGGAAGTTGCTCAGCGCTTGAGGAAATTCTGCCCAATTGTTTCCACTAACTCTGGGTCAATAAACTCAAACACACCCCCTCCGGTCCGAAAATATCGAAACCATTCGGGATGCTCTGTGCGATAGAATCCTACACGCCGGGCAATAGTTCGATCAGCCACATTAAATCTGCGCGCCAGACCTCCAACAGTAGCCCAACCATCTAACGGAGCTGGATATTGTTGAGCTTCTTGTGCCAGCAAGCTAACCAGTTCTGGGGAAAGGTGTTCCGTCACCGGACCACGCTGTGGCTGATAAGTATGAAACCATTCGGGATGAGCTGCACGCTGTTCATTTACTATCTTCTCTACCAGCTTAGTAGATAAACCAGTGGAATCTGATGCCGTTGTCTTTGTCATCCAGCCTGCTGGCGCGTACTCAAGTGCAGTAAACGTATTTTGTATCTCTACCACCAGCTCTGGAGCATAATGCTCACGTAGATGCCCAATTTTGTCTGTGTAAAAATGGAACCATTTAGGGTGGGCTGCGCGAAATAGATCTGCCGCTTTTTTTACCATATTAAACTCCCGACCCAGTTCCTCAGCAATTCCACTATTCGTGAGCCAGCCTGGTGGGGCAAGTTCATTATCAATTAATTCCTCTGAGATCAGCGCAATTAATTCTGGAGCGATGTATTCTGTCGCTCGACCATGACGTGGCTGATATACTCGAAACCATTCCGGATGTGTGGTGCGATGTTTTTCAGCACGGCTGGTGACAGAACTAACATCTTTCCCCAACAATTTGCCAAGACCCCGCGGTATTAACCAACCGTCTGGTGCTGCCTCAATAATCTGCAATTCCGTACGAATAATATCAGCGAGTTCTGGTGAGATGTACTCAGCTGGAGGACCCATCTTTTTTTTATACTGGCCAAACCATTCTGGGTATGTGGCACGGTAGCGCATAATTATTTTTTTGATGGTATCAAAATCTTTGCGCTGTTCCCTTGCTAATTGCAGGTTAGTAACCCAACCATCTGGTGGAAGTTCAACTGTGCGTTTGGCAACAGATTGTTCTACTGACTCTATTGGAGTGGCAGGTGGTAATGACCCTTCCTGCATAATCAAAATTCTCATCCGCTCTTTCCATTCTGGTTCCGTGGTCCAGATGACTGGCGTCACTAGGCCAGTCTCAGCCTGCAATTTCAATTCGTCTTTGGTCAGCATGGAAAATGTCCTCCAATCTCCTGGCCCCGCCAGCTGATGCACGACAAAGGTGGCATTGCCAAACTCGTTATTCACAAAAATGATCTTTTGATGATCAGGGATCAGGAAAATTTTATAGGATTGCTCCCGCATCATCCGGGAATCGGTTTGACCATCGATAATACTGTACGGTGCTTGTAAAACGGACAACACTTCAATCAAATATTTTGTGCGAGGGACATCTCTACCCTCTTCCACGCTCCCTTCACCTTCTCCCTGCTGCATCTCTCCAACATCTGGTGGCAGAATGATATCTTCAATGGACAAAGCGCCCTGTGGCAATTCTAAAAAAATGCCAGCGACCTTTGCCCGGTCTACCGCGTGTCTAATATATTGTTTGGCGTCAAAGCGCTGATAGGCACTGGAGCGCCCTTTACCATCCTGCTGCAAAAATTCTTTAGCATCAAGTATCTCCGCAATGACAGTAACTGAAAGATTAGTTTCTAGGAGCTTTTCCAACCGTTGCGAAAGTTCCAGTTCATAGTTGCGGAACTTTATCTCTTCTGGATATCTGAGTCTTGTGGGTTCACCCGTTTTGTCCATATTATTTTCTATTTGCGGGCCTGTCCGACGAAGCTCGTCGAAGTTCTGACGTAGACGAGCGTAGGCGGGAGTGAAGGGACTCGGACCCTCGACCTTCTCAGTGACAGTGAGACGCTCTAACCAGCTGAGCTACACCCCCATGTGTGGGCTACTATATATTATAGAATATTTTTTGTCTAGAACCATGAAACCATGAAATACGCTACATCTAACCCACCTTGAAAAAAAGCATATTATTACCTTAAATCTAGTACTCATGAATATTTAGACAGATCAATGCGATTGAACGGAGAAAAAAATGTTGAAAGCGATTTAAGACAGCGCTACCAAACTGATATGTGAGTTGACCTGGGGTGTAGTCATGAAAAAGGTTCGAACGTCGTCCAGTATGCCCCGCCTACGTCCGCCATAGCCTTCGGCGTCGGTGGACTTCGGCGGGTAAACCCGCTAATTAGACAATTATATGGTATAGTTACAGCATGAAAAAATACATTATAGTGTTTGTTATTTCCTGCATTTTGGTACCAGCTGCACTGCTGGCTGATAATGTATCTGTTATAAAAAAAATTCGGGAGGTTAGTTTTACTGACATCACTCATGATCAAGTCACAATAAACTGGTCAGCACCGGTTGGTTCTAACCTGCGCTATAGAGTGTGGTTAAAAGATGCCTTTGGTAACACTTTAGCCAAACGCCATACTCAAAACACGTCTTTAGTAATGGCTTATTTATATCCAGAAACTAAATATTATATAAAAATTCGCGCCATAAATAATTCACAGGTCAAAAATAAGTGGTCGATAGCCAAATCGTTTACCACTACCGCTAGAATAACCAAAACCATTTTTGGAGGTGATGTGATGTTGTCTCGTTATGTCGGCCAAGCCACTGCGCGTACTGGCAATATGGCGGCGCCGTTTGTTAATATTGCCGATGAATTTAAACAGAACGATTTAGCGTTTATTAACCTGGAAGCACCTTTTAAAGAACAAGGCCCATGGGATGTACCAGATAGTGCAATGACGTTTAAAGTTAATCCACAAATGATTCAGGGTTTACAACTAGCCGGTATTGATATTGTGTCACTGGCTAATAATCATATCGCTAATGCTGGCGAGGCTGGCATTGACTACACTAAACAATATCTCTCAGATAACGGCATCGCTTATTGTTTAGAACACTATGATATACGTGAGGTGAACGGTTTAAAATTTGCTTTTTTATGTTATTCTTATGATCGAAATTTAGACACCTCGAAACTAGTTAGTGATATCAATGAAGTTAAAGATCAGGGGGCTGATGTGATTATTGTCTCGATGCATAATGGTAATGAATATACCGAAACCATCAGTGCTTCACAGTCAAATTTTGCCCACACCGCCATCGATAACGGCGCTGATTTAGTAATTGGCCATCACCCTCATGTGGTGCAACACATGGAGGAATATAACGGCAAGTATATTTTTTACTCATTAGGTAATTTAGTATTCGATCAAGATTGGTCTTGGCCAACCCAACTGGGCGCAGTCGTAAAAATTACCTGGCAGAATGACCAGATTAATAAAATTGAATTTAAACCGATTAAAATTGATGATAATTTTCAACCCCGCTTCATGGATTTCAACGAAGGTAAACAAGTGTTAGACAGGTTACAAGTGAATGATTACGAGATACTGGCAGATTAACTGCTCCCAGTATTGTATTGACAAATCCAAAGGAATAGACTATAAAGGGGGCGGCATTTTTACAATGCTTTAGTTCTTTATAAACCTGTTCATTATCTAACTACGTCTGCACTGAGCCGATTATGACATTATTCGGTTGGTTGCAGGCGTAGTTCACCCAACGCCTGTCTGCCCTGGAGGGCAAAATGGATCGAGAGGGTCAGATTCTGTTTGGAGTTTTTTTCGGGTTGCTTTTTCTGGCGCCGCTCCTCGGAGTCGTGGCCAGTTTTTTGCAACAGTGAATTGAGTGGAGCCTAACCGTGTGTTGTTGGCTGACGTACGATCGTCGACCACAACCGCGAGGCTCCACTCACAACCCCCCTTTTTTTGAATCAATGAAAATGATATTTAAACTGGTTTAAATTTGATTATAATTTATATAGATTTTAATGTAATTGTGTGATATTGATGTATTAGGTTCTTTCCATTCTTCCAAAAAAACTGGAGGATACATGTGGCGGTCATCACTGGCTAAGTGTATCATTTTTATGGTTTTGAGCGCGGCTTGTTTGTTCGGGGTCATTTTGTTTCTTGCACTGTTTGTCTTTCAGTATATGACTTTGATCTCCACTACTCTATATAGTGCGTTCCTGATCATTTATGGTGTCCTGTTCTGTGAACAGGCCGCTGAGTTTTGGTATGTAAACGATGGATAGAACGAGTGGAGTCTACTGTGTGTTGTTGGCCGGCGTGTTAATGTCGACCACAACCGCGAGGCTCCACTCACAACCCTCAATAATTGTTGTACAATAAAGTACCTATGCCGACACACTTTGGGCTCACACCCGCCGAATTAAAAATATTAAACCGCTTATCAACCCCGATTAAGATTCAGAATTATTTGGATGCGGTACCGATGAATTGGGAAAAACACGGTGAAACATATATGTCACCGCGGCGAGTATTACGTGAGAAAAAGATGCACTGTTTGGAAGGGGCTTTATTAGCGGCCACCGCCTTGTGGTTACAGCATGAGCCAGCTCTACTGTTAGATTTGCGCGCCAAAGGTGATGATGATCATGTGGTGACATTATATAAACGCCATGGTTATTGGGGTGCCATCAGTAAAACCAATCATGCCTCTCTCCGCTTTCGCGATCCGATTTATAAAACCTTACGCGAATTGGTTTTATCTTATTTTCATGAATACTTCAGTGATACAACTGGTAAAAAAGTTCTACATGACTATTCTTCTAAACCGTTTAATTTAAAAACACGCGGCAGTGCCTGGATCACCACTGAGGAAAATTTATTTTCTCTTGTTACCGCCATCGATGAGGCCGCTCATACAAAAATAGTGCCTGATAATAACTTACGTTTTATTCGTCAAGCCGATACCATGGAACGCCGCGCTGGTCTATTGCGTGAGTGGACACGCAGCAACCCTCTAACTTGAATTGTTACTAAGATATCGTTCTCTAGTGGTCTTGTTATATAAAGTATCAAAGGCTTCCTTTAAGGCTTTAAATTTAGCTGGTGCCGTAGGATCATTCGAATTACGATCCGGATGTCTACTTAAAGCCAATTTACGAAAAGCTTTTTTAAGCATCATTTTAACGCCGGCTTCGCTTTTTTCAGCTAAGTCATCAGTGGATAAACCTAATGTTGCAAAATATCCTTTGCGGTCAGAAAAATTTGCCGGAATTTCACCACTTGGTGTGGTGCCACCCATGTCAGCCTCAAGTGAATCAAACTCTGACCCACTTAACCAGTTTAATAATACTTTATCCCGAGTGGAACGATGATCTGCAGAAAATGCCCTCTCATGCTTATGCACAATACCAGAAATACCATCATCTGTAGTCAATTCGTCCAAACTATTAAATGTACCAGAATTATAGCGACTAGGATCATTAGATTTGAATTCAACCAAAGCTGCCTGCCATACCTTTAAATCTAAGTGCAAGGTTCGATACAAACTAGCAATAATTAACAAATCATCCTGAGTAATCATTGCGTTGGTTTCATCCACGGACAGCAATGGCTCCAGCACTTGATCAGCACGATCAATTAATGCCCTAAGTTCAGCCTGATACTGTTTAGATTTAGGATAATCATTAACGTTCACGCCATCCTTATAACCACCTCGTAACGGTATGAGCGGAGCCTTAACATCTAAGGCTTGAGCATTAACTACAGTGGTTAAATCTTCCAGTGCAGCTGCAATGGTTTGAACTTGCGCGTCGATAATATTAACGATATTATCACGTAAACGTATTCGTCTAGCTTCATTGCCTCCAGCAGCTTTTCCTAAAGCGCTACCAATTGAACCTAAGGCGCCATCATGGGCTAATTCCCCCATCGGATCAAGTAATAATCTTTCAACACGCTTGGCGGCTTGGTAAATGTGCTCGGTAGCTTCACGATTATTTGGATCAAAATGTCTATCAAACTCAACATACATCTGTTTACCCCACTCAACTAATCCTTCAAAACCCTTCTCCCTGGTTTCGCGTTGTTCTCTTTGTGTTACCCCACCTACGGCTTTGTCATAATAATCCCGTAATTGTTCAAAAAATGACGCCATATTAGTGTCCATAATATGATTAATAATTACAAAAGTCAATCTAGGACATCATAAACTTTTATTCCGTCCTGTTGAAAAAAGACCGGTAAAGCCAATTCCCGCTGAGTGACGATATAATCAACTTGTAAACTACGCAGAAAATCCACATCGTTGATTTTAGCATTGAGAATATTTTTATGCGAAATAATCTTGCCGTGTTGTTTGATCGATTTAAAATAAGTTTGCGGATAAGTTGAATCATAGCCAAAAATTGATCTTATACCATATAAGCCATACAAATTAACGGGCGATAATTCAGAGTATATTAAAGCCTGTGGCTTAGCTTGTTGTATGGCTTGAACATAGGCGGGCGGATTAGTTAATGGCTCACGCGATTGCTGTGGATTATAACCATGCATAACGCTCCACTGATCAAAAAACATTAACATTCCCAAACCGATACATATCCAAGACATATATATCTTCTTTGAAAATAACCAATCTTGAAAATAGGCCGCTAAAATTATAACAATAAAATCTAGTATAAAAATAGCCCGCATCGGTGGCACCGTAACAAAAAGAGAATTTGGTATAAACACATAACCTAATACACTACAAAATATTACCAGCCAAAATATATGGCGCGCTTGCCAAATGAATTTTTTAATACACAATGATATTAAGAAAAATAATACCGGAATTATTCCAACATAAACACTCGTTTCAACGTAATTTAAGGGTGCTCGAAAATGAGTCACATCGCCCCAATAATTGGGCAGGATCCATAGAATTAAATGTTCAACACTAAGCTGACTATTATTGGTACTAAGCGCCCGGTGGCTTAAACCCAGCTGCACCATAAATGGATATAACAAACTGACCATGATTATCCCCTGCACGATCATCCAGCCGGTCAGGCTTAATATTTTATGACGCGATAAGTGTTGTCGGTTTTGCCATAATAAAAAACTGGCATATAACACCACTACTATTAAGGCGTATAAATAAAATTGCACGTGACCGGCCGTGAGCATGGCATAATTAAATATTACTGCCGGAATACCCCAATACCACTTGTCAGAATAAACCAGTTTGTACACAGCCCATAAGGTCAACGGAAAAAATGCCAACACACCGTCAATTGTCCCCCACTCCAACCACACTATCATTGGGCCGGATAATTGCCAGGCCAAACCAGCCGCCCAAGCTAAACCGGGATGCACATCGCGTCGTAAAAAAATGAACATGCCCAAACCAGCCAGAAAAAAATAAATAATAATATTAGCCGTAAAAAAATCTAAAGACTTATTAAAAAACGGTATCAACAAATTTATTGGAGAAAAAGCCGCTGACTGACCATTAAAAAAAGACACCCCAGAAAAAATATATGGATTATATAATGGTAATTGCCAGTGTTTATAACTATTAAAAATATAATCGCTGTACGGGTATAGTTGCACAACGGCATCGCGGGTGTATGTATTATAACTTTGCACCTCTTCACCTAATAAATAATTGTGCACCAGATCAGTTGGCAAAGGTACAGCTTGGTGAAATATCGTTGGCCAGAAAAAAATTATCGTAACCAATACATAACCAAGGCACCCTAGCCAAAATTGCCATCGGGCATTAATTTTCACGGGTGGATTATAACATAAAACACGTAGAGACGTGCCGGCGGCACGTCTCTACGTGTTTTTTACGTCTCTACGTGTTTATCGCGTTTCGACTATAAATCGGCGGTCAGAATGACGTCACCATAGGCATAGGCGTCCGTCTGTTTTTCACCGCCCCATTCGATTTCGACACTGACCGTACCATTGGCATCATCAACGGCGGTGACAGTACCATCGTTGTAACTACCAATATATGGTACCGACACAGCATCACCGACACTCACGGCTGGTTTAATCGGCATAGCCACGGCATCAGCTTTACTCACAACCTCGAGGCTACTGGCAAAGCCGGATACCAATATTTGGTCACCGGACACTTTCAACACAGTGTAATGATCAAAGTCACTGCCGTTCTTAACCGCAATGGAAGCACCGGCTTGCCATGGATCGGTAATTACCACAAATGAATCAGCTTTGAGTTGTTCGGCTTCGTTTGCACCTAAGGTTCCCACATCCAAGTATTTCACCATTGGTTGGGTTGCTGTACCACCTTCAACTACATAGGCACGGGTTAAACCGGAACCAGATTGCCACCAGGTTAACACAGTGTCACCCACGGCAGCAGTTTGACCGGCTGGAATCGGCACGATCACACCATTTGGAATGGTAACATCCTCGATAATTTCGGTTAATACAGAAGACGCGGCACCAACTTCTGACACTGTTGCCATATAATATATGAAGGTTGTGCTATCCACACCGTCGGTGGCTGATCCATCAAGAGAAGCGCGGGTTGGCGCTAACACATAATCACCCACTTGAGCATCAAGTGCTCCACTGGGAAAATCAAGGGGCATAGCTGTTGGGTCAATCGCCACTGTAGTGGCAGTAGTATTGACATTAACCACTGTATTTGTGTTCTTTGGAGTGGTGTTAGTAGTGGTGGTGGTTGTGCTGGTGCAACCGGCTCCAAGCATCACTAGTAAAACGCTGGCTCCAGCCAAACTTTTGGCTATCGTTGTACGCGTATTATTCATAGCGTGTATTTATTATTAATAATAATTATTTAGAAGCTAAGTATATCACAATTCTCCAACTAACTGAACGGCGTCAATTTCAACCCATTCGTCCGGCACCAACGTGGTATCTACGGTAATTCGTACACCATTTACTTGATAGCTGGTTTTATCGACTGGAATTTGCAAATAACCGATACTAGTAGTTGTATCTGTCCCTGCCCAAACCGAATGATAAACGCCGTCAATATCTTTTAACTCAACTTTGGTGACAGCTCCACTGCCATACGTTTCATGAATGCGCACACCAGTGGCATAGGCGGCTTTTGAGTACGTCAAGCTCAAGGTTTCTAAACCTTTATTTCTTTCTAAGTGCGCCCAAGAATTACCATTATCACCGTAAGATTCAACGTTTGGCAAACTAGTGGCTTGTTTGGCTGCCCAAGAATCTGTCCCATATTCAGTTGAAGCCGTGGCGGTGGCTGCCCATTGGCCATTAACATCTTGTTGAATCGCGGCATCGGTGGCAGTCTCATCAAAAGTATTATCACTGGTTGTTACCGTTACTGTTGTGTTGGTATTGGTTTTTGATGTATTGGTTTTTGATGTATTGGTTGTTGTTGTGGTTGTAGATGGCGTGTTGGTAGTAGTTGTTTTTGGTGGAGTTGTTGTTGTAGTTGCAGTATTACTGGTACAGCCCACACCAATTAGGAGCAAACTGGCCGCCCCAACCGACAACGCAGACAATAATGTCTTTTTGTTCATATAGATTATTTTAGTCTATAAAATTTAGATAGATACAGTATAGCAAAATACAGGCTCTCATGCTAGGGTATTTAATATGACTATAGGTATTATTGGTCTAGGGGCGGCTGGCATGATGGCGGCCGCTACCGTGCAAGAACTGCATCCGGATTATCAGATTATATTGATCGAAAAAAATGCTGTGATGGGGCAAAAAGTACAAATTTCTGGCGGTGGTCGCTGTAATGTCACAACCGGTATACGTGATATAAAAAATGTATTAACACACTACCCCCGGGGTAATAAGTTTTTAAATACTGCCATGTACCATTTTTCACCGGAGCAAGTTTATAATTGGTTCGAAGCACATGGTTTGCCCCTTACAACAGAATCTGATATGAGGGTTTTTCCACAATCAAATGACGGTAAAGCAGTAATTAATGTATTTGAAAAACTATTTCAACATAAAAATATTACGAGATATTTATCTACTAGTGTAACCGGGATAAAAAAAACGGCTGATCAATTTGCCATTACTCTAAAATCTGGTGAGATAATCAATACTGATAAATTAATCATAACTACTGGCGGACAAGCTTATCGTCACACTGGTTCAACTGGTGATGGTTATGGCTTCGCCGAAAGTTTAGGCCATCACATCACTCCCCTCGCCGCCAGTTTAAACTCTTTTGTAATTAAACAACCTTGGATTAGAGACTTAGCCGGTGTGTCTTTTTCTCAAGTTGGTTTATCAATCTCCCAACAATCTAAGTTTCATTTTACCGGGCCGATTGTATTTACTCATCAAGGTATCAGTGGCCCAGCTGTCTTTGCCCTATCTTCACAAGTGGCCTTTTTATCTTACCCCTTATCTGTACTGCTTGATTTCATTCCTGCTCTCACTGCTATTCAACTCTTAGAGCAATTAAATACACTTATTATTGAACATCCCAAACAACAACTCAGCACTACTTTACATTATTGGCTACCAAAATCAGTCGTGACGACAATAATTACTGCACAGAATTTACCTGGTGATAAACCCAATAACGAAATCAGTAAGACTTTACGAAATATTATAGTGAATTGTTTAAAGAAATTTACCGTATCGGTGGTAGGAAAAGGCTCGGGTGATGAATTTGTCACGGCTGGGGGGATTGAGTTGACAGAAGTAAACCCAAGAACCATGGAGTCTAAAATATGTCCCGGTTTATGGTTTGCTGGCGAAATTTTAAACATCGATGGTTACACCGGCGGATTCAATTTACAAGCCGCTTGGGCGACAGGCCATTTAGCTGGGAGCAACATTCATGATATAAACCAGTAGAGACATGCCATGGCATGTCTCTACTGGTTTATATCATAGACTCATTTATAGCTTTCATGTTATAATACTTTCTGATTCATGAAAAAAATATTACTACTCATACTTTTAGCCTTACCATCTGTCACTTTTGCGCAAGACATATATAGTGTGTCTCTGTTTGTAGAATTTACCGGTGAAGTCTTGAGCGATATCGCCGGTACTTCTGTAGCTTCCGCTGGTGATGTTAATGGTGATGGTTATGATGACGTGATTGTCGGTGCATCACAAAGTGACGATGGTGGTGTCTCAAATACCGGTGCAGTTTATTTGATCTATGGCCAAGCCAGCACTCTAACCAGTGCGTCTCTGTCTACAGTAGTTGAATTTACTGGTCAAGCTTTAGCCACTAGCGATGTAGCAGGTAATGCAATAGCTTCGGCCGGTGATGTTAATGGTGATGGTTATGATGATATTCTAGTGGGAGCCACTGGTAACGATGGTGCATTTTCTAATGCTGGCGCAGTCTATCTGATTTATGGTCAAGCAGCTCCGATGACCAGTGGTACGTTATTATCCAAATCCGTAAAATTTACCGGTGAAGTGGCCAGTGATGCGGCTGGAAATTCTGTCGCGTCCGCCGGTGATGTTAATAATGATGGTTATGATGATATTTTAATCGGTGCTCGGGGTAATGACTTTGGTGGT